>CAYMHE010000034.1:0-26740 GCA_964390175.1 uncultured Paludibacter sp. | reverse complement strand
ATTTACTGCCAAAGAAAGTAAGCGCATGAACGCTTCGGATGTGGAAATTGAAGATTTAATGAAAGAATTGATTGCCAACCACACGATTGGGTAAAGAAGTTGAAAGTTGATAATTGACAGAACGTTACTTTATAAACTTTCAAACTCTTTCATTAAACATGCATTTGTAACTAAAATTCCTGGAAAAAATAATGAATAACATATTTGTATATCTCGAAATAGAAGACGGCATTGTAGGCGATGTTAGTCTTGAACTGCTCACCAAAGGTCGCTCTTTGGCGGATCAGCTAAAATGCAAGCTCGAAGCGGTAGCTGCCGGCTATCAGCTCGACAAAATTGGTGCGCAGGTCTTCCCTTATGGCGTTGATACGCTTTATTTAGCCGACGACAAACGTTTGGCTCCTTACACCACTTTACCACACACTTCATTACTGGTAAATCTTTTCAAAGAAGAAAAACCTCAAATTGCCCTGATGGGAGCTACTTCTATTGGTCGCGATTTAGGCCCACGTGTTTCATCAGCTTTGTTCAGCGGACTAACAGCCGACTGTACTTCGCTCGAAATTGGAACTTACGAAGATAAAAAAGCCGGAAAAACATACGAAAACCTTTTGTATCAGATTCGTCCTGCTTTTGGAGGAAATATCGTTGCAACTATTGTGAATCCTGATTGCCGCCCGCAAATGGCAACAGTTCGCGAGGGGGTAATGAAAAAAGAAATCCGTGATGCAAAATTTGCCGGAAAAACAAAAAAACTGGAAGTAGCTAAATACGTTTCGGATACTGATTTTGTGATTGAGGTGATTGAACGCCACATGGAAAAATCGAAAGTAAACCTGAAAGCTGCACCTATTGTTGTAGCCGGAGGTTACGGAATGGGAAGTGCTGAAAACTTCAAAATGCTTTACGATTTGGCTGCCGTTTTAGGTGGCGAAGTGGGCGCTTCACGTGCAGCTGTTGACTCAGGTATGTGCGAACACGAACGTCAGATTGGACAAACAGGAACAACCGTTCGTCCCAAACTGTACATTGCGTGTGGTATTTCAGGCCAGATTCAGCACATTGCCGGTATGCAGGAAAGCGCTATGATTATTGCTATCAACAGCGATCCTCAGGCTCCAATCAACCAGATTGCCGATTACGTAATCACTGGCACAGTAGAAGAAGTAATCCCGAAAATGATTCAATATTATAAGAAAAACTCGAAGTAATTAGAAAGAGAAGTTAAGAAGTTATTGAAGTTAAGAAGTTATGGCTACAACAAGTTCATTTATAGATTTAAGAATGTGGCAACAGGCTCATTGTTTTGTTTTAGAAATGTACAGTTTAACCGCAACTTATCCCAAACATGAACTTTTTGGTTTAGTATCACAATTTCGAAGAGCTGCAATATCAATACCCGCAAATATAGCTGAAGGATATAAAAGATTGAGCAGAACTGAGAAATTAAGATTTTTAATATTGCTCAAAGTAGCCTTGAAGAATGCAGGTATTATATTATTCTTTCAAAAGATATAAATTACATTGATAACAATCAGTCGAAAAAATTAAATAATCTTTTGGAAGATACCAGTAAATCTTTAAATAGTTATTGCGAAAAGATATTGACAAATTTAAATACCAAGACAAAATAACTTAAATTTCGACCTCCTATAACTTCATATAATTCAAACTAACTTCTATAACTTCACATCAAAAACTTCTATAACTTCATAAAAACAATATTATGAACTACTTTAGTAACAATCCGGCTTTAAAGTTTCAGTTATCGCATCCCTTGATGCAAAAAATTGTGACGCTCAAGGAGCAAAACTTTGCCGACAAAGATAAATATGATTATGCATCGCGCGATTTTGAAGATGCAATAGATAATTACGAAAAAGTGCTTGAAATTATCGGTGAAATTTGCGCCGAAGTTATTGCACCTAATGCCGAAAGTGTTGACCATGATGGTCCATTGGTACTCAACAACCGCGTACAATATGCCCGCGGCACCCAGGAAAACCACGATGCACTGGCTCAGGCCGGCCTTTACGGGATGGCATTGCCACGTCAGTATGGCGGTTTAAATTTTTCGATGGTTCCCTACGTCATGGGTGGCGAAATGGTATCGCGTGCCGATGCAGGATTCGCCAATATATGGGGATTACAGGACTGTGCAGAAACCATTGCCGAATTTGCCGACGAAGATATCAAAGCAGAATTTTTACCTCGCGTTTGCGAAGGACAAACCTGTTCGATGGACCTAACAGAGCCCGATGCCGGTTCGGATTTACAAGCCGTGCAACTCAAAGCTACTTACAGTGAAAAAGATGGAGTTTGGTACCTGAATGGCGTAAAACGCTTTATCACCAACGGTGATGCGCAAATCAAACTCGTGTTAGCACGTTCAGAAGAAGGTACCAACGACGGACGCGGTTTATCGTATTTCGTAGCCGACAACAAACACGACGACACCGTGAAAGTGCGCCGCATTGAAAACAAACTGGGTATTAAAGGTTCACCAACCTGCGAATTGGTTTTCACAAACACTCCTGCAAAACTTGTAGGCGTACGCCGAATGGGCTTGATTAAATACGTAATGTCGTTGATGAATGGCGCTCGTTTGGGCGTTGGCGCTCAATCGGTAGGCGTTTCACAAGCTGCTTACGACGAAGCCATTGCTTATGCCCGCGACCGTCGCCAATTCGGAAAAGCAATTATCGAGTTCCCCGCTGTTTACGAAATGATATCGATGATGAAAGCCAAGCTGGATGCTACACGCGCTTTGCTTTACGAAACAACCCGTTTTGTAGATATTTACAAAGCATACGAAGGCCTTGAAGCAACACGCAAACTGCCTCCTGAAGAAAAAGCTGATTACAAAGAATATCAAAAACTGGCTGATGCGTTTACGCCTGTTTTGAAAATGTTCTCGAGCGAATATGCCAACCAAAATGCTTACGATAGTATTCAGGTACATGGCGGTTCTGGCTTTATGAAAGATTATGCCTGCGAGCGCATTTATCGCGATGCTCGCATCCTGACAATTTACGAAGGAACTTCGCAGTTGCAAACCGTAGCCGCAATCCGCCACGTAACGACAGGCTCGTATCTGAAACAAATTCGCCATTACGAAACTTTGCCTATCAACCCGGAATTCGACTCATTGCGCAAACGCCTTATCAGCATGACGACCCTGTTTGAAAACTCAACAACACGCGTAGTTGAAACCAAAAATCAGGAATACCTGGACTTCCAGGCTCGTCGGTTGGTAGAAATGGCTGGTCATATCATTATGAGTTATCTGCTTATTTTGGATGCCACCCGCGACACAGAAGATTTGTTCCGTAAATCGGCTGAAATTTATCTTAAATTTGCCGAAGTGGAAGTGCGTAAACATGCTACCTACATCAAAACTTTTGATGTAGAAAATGTAGATATTTATAAAGTATTGTAATCAAACACACTACAACAAGATAAAACCTCCCGGCGAATATATTTTCGTCGGGAGGTTTTTTTTTGAAAAAATACGAGTTTGTGAAAAAATAATTTTTATCTTTGAAACCTGATTTTCAAAGAATAACTTTTCCCAAATGTAATTTCCAAAACCAATAAGCAAAATGGACCTGCATTTTTTCTCAACACAAGATGAGTTTCGAAAATGGCTCATGGAGCATTATACAACAGCCCAGGAACTCTACGTTGGTTTTTATAAAATAAGTTCTAAAAAACCATCCATGACATGGTCGGAATCGGTTGATCAGGCTTTGTGCTTTGGTTGGATTGATGGCATTCGTAAATCGATCGATCACGAAAGTTACTGCATACGATTTACACCTCGCCGCAAAAACAGCATATGGAGCGATGTAAACATCAAAAAAGTAGAGGAGCTAACTAATTCCGGCTTAATGACCGAAGAAGGCCTGAAAGCTTTTAGTTACCGCAAAGACAACAAGTCGGGAATTTACTCACACGAAAATGTGTATGCCGTTTTCGACAACAACACCGAAACTTTGTTTCAGCAACACAAAACTGCCTGGGATTTTTTTTCAAAACAAGCTCCATCCTACAAAAAAGTTATTTCACACTGGATTATGAGTGCAAAACAAGAAAAAACTCGTCTGTCAAGACTTGAAAAAACCATAAACGCCAGCGAACAACAGAAACGATTAACATAATCAAAGGAGAAATCATTTATGAACGAGATTCAACTATTGCGGGATGCAGCTATCACTCCAACCATGTATGTTCTGGAAAACACTACAGAGAAAGAGATTTTTTCGATTTACAAAAAACTATACGAAACAATTAACGGCTCTGAATTTGAATTAAACCCTGAGTGGAATTACTATAACGATGGAAAAGCATGGCTTTGTAAAGTAAGCTACAGAAAAAAACTGTTTTTTGGCTTTCGGTATGGAATACGGGAATAAAAACAAGTTTCTATTTTACTGAAAAGACACGTCAGGGCGTTTTAGAATTAACGATAAGCGATGAAATAAAAGAGCGCTTTACAAAAACTGCATCGATAGGAAAACTCATTCCGCTTTCAATGTCAACTCTCAACGACGCAGACCTTGCAGATTTGAGAAAAATCATTCATTACAAAAAAGCGTTGAAATAGCTATAAAAAAAGATCGTTACTGGGCACATAAACAAAAACTCCTTGATAATTAATAAATTATCAAGGAGAAATGTACTTTTAAATAAGTGACCGCGACAGGATTCAAACCTGTAACCCCCACATCCGTAGTGTGGTACTCTATTCAGTTGAGCTACGCAGCCATTGTTTTGTTTTGCGAGTGCAAAGATACGGCATTTTTTCTAAATTACAAAGAACTGATCGAAAAAAGTTTTATTTATTAAACCAAAAAACTGCATAGCAGCACATTAAACCAAAGAAAAATTGAAATAAAAAACTGCCTTCAACCCTAAGGCCGAAGACAGTTTGAAATATAAAAAGAATTTCAGGATGAGAGCAAACCTGACCCTAAAAAGAATTAGTATCTGTAATGCTCAGGTTTATACGGGCCGTTTTGATCGACGCCAATATAAGCAGCCTGTTCAGGGGTAAGTACGGTAAGTTTCACACCGAGTTGTTCGAGGTGTAGACGTGCTACTTCTTCGTCTAAATGTTTTGGTAAACGATACACATTTACCGGATAATCCTTGGTGTACAGCTCTATCTGAGCAAGAGTTTGGTTTGTAAATGAGTTACTCATCACGAACGAAGGATGACCTGTGGCACAACCCAAGTTCACCAACCTACCATCAGCAAGCAACAACACGCTGTGCCCATCTGGGAAAATGTATTTATCTACCTGTGGCTTGATGTTTACGAGTTCAATGCCCGGATACTTTTTCAGTTTATCTACCTGAATTTCGTTATCGAAATGTCCGATATTGCAAATAATAGCGCTATCCTTCATTTTTTCGATGTGCTCAATGCGGATAATATCTTTGTTTCCTGTAGTGGTAACATAGATATTTCCTTCGGCCAATGCTTCCTCGATAGTGGTTACGCGGAAACCTTCCATTGAAGCCTGCAAAGCACAAATCGGATCAATTTCAGTTACGATCACGCGTGCGCCATAAGCTAGCATCGATTTAGCACAACCTTTACCTACATCGCCATAGCCGCAAACTACCACCACTTTACCAGCCAACATTACGTCGGTAGCACGTTTGATTCCATCGGCCAGCGATTCGCGACAGCCATAGAGATTATCGAATTTCGATTTGGTCACCGAGTCGTTCACGTTAAAAGCAGGGAACAGCAACGAGCCTTCTTCCAACATTTGGTACAAACGGTGAACTCCTGTTGTTGTTTCTTCCGACACTCCACGAATTCCGGGAGTCATTCTGCTCCAGATGCCATTGTCTTCTTTGAGCACATTTTTCAGAATGGCATAAAGCAGACGTTCATCTTCGCCATCAACAGTTTTATCAAGAACAGTTGCATCTTTTTCGGCAGCCACACCCACATGAATCATCATGGTAGCATCGCCTCCATCGTCAACAATCACGGTAGGTCCCTGATGTCCTTCGAAAGTCAGCGCCTGAAGCGTACACCACCAGTATTCTTCGAGTGTTTCACCTTTCCATGCATAAACAGGCACTCCGGCAGCAGCAATAGCAGCAGCAGCGTGATCCTGAGTTGAATAAATATTACAACTACACCAACGAACTTCGGCACCCAGTTCCACGAGCGTCTCAATAAGCACCGCTGTTTGAATAGTCATGTGAAGCGAACCCATGATGCGGGCTCCTTTAAGTGGTTTTTGTTGTCCGTATTTTGCACGCAGAGCCATTAAACCCGGCATTTCTTTTTCTGCCAGCTCAATTTCTTTTCGTCCGAAATCGGCAAGAGCGATATCGGCAACTTTGTAGGGTAAATTGCTGAATAATTCAGTCATGATCATATATTTTAATTAACGTTTTGATTTTTATTGTTTTATTAATCAGTTTAGAGGGCTGCAAAGTTACAATTTTTCAACGAAATTTTATACTTTTGTTCCATTGTTTTTAAAAATCAATCAACCACGGCAAGAAAATGACTGCTTATATCGACATTCACACACACAGCGAGCAAAATCACAATCCATTTGCCGTTCGAAATCTGAAAATAGATGAAGCAAAACTTTTCTTTGACGCACATCCCGAAAGTTATTGTTCGATAGGAATTCATCCATGGGATGTTCATTTAGCGAACACCATAATGATAGTGGAACTCGAAAAGCTGGCAGCCAATAAAATGGTGGTAGCTATTGGAGAATGCGGCCTTGATAAAAACAGCACTGCCAGCATCAAAGAGCAGGATTATTATTTCGAGCGACAGGTAATGCTGTCGGAAAAACTTCAGAAACCATTAATTATACATGTAGTTGCAAGTTTCAACGAAATAATGGCGATGAAAAAACGAATACAACCAATGCAAGCATGGATTATTCATGGATTCAGAGGTAAACCTGAACTCGCCAAACAATTGCTAAAAATGGGGTTTATTCTTTCATTCGGTGAAAAATTCAACCCGTTGAGCGTGGAAATAACACCATTGAATCAACTTTGTGTCGAAACAGATACAAGCTTTATGAAAATAGAAGATATTTATCAAACCATATCAGGGATAAAAGCCTGCCAACCGTCGGAACTGAATGCCGGCTGTCGTATCTTAAAGCTATTTTATTGTTAGCAGTTGCCTATATATTCTGCTATTATATCAGACTTTAAGGATTAAATTAGTAAATTTGTGCCAATTTAAATTTTAGAAATGAAGAAATACCTCATTATTTTCCTCTCAATCATCTCGTCAACTGTTGTTTACGGGCAAGGATACACATCAATCCAGCAACGAAAACTGAGCAATGCTATCAACGCCATCACAAGTTTATATGTCGATTCGGTGAGCGATAAGAAATTGGTCGAGACGGCCATTGAAGCCATGTTAAAGAAACTGGATCCACATTCATCATACATTCCAAGGGAAGAAGTCGAACGCGTAAACGAACCACTCGAAGGAAGTTTTGAGGGAGTAGGAATTCAATTCCAACTGCTCGACGACACCTTGCTGGTTGTACAAACAGTATCGGGCAGTCCATCCGAAAAAGTAGGCGTATTGCCCGGCGACAGAATGATTTACATCAACGACGAACTGATAGCCGGAGTAGGAATACAAAACTCGGGCATTATGAAGCGCCTGCGGGGTCCTAAAGGCTCGGAAGTAAATGTAAAAATTAAAAGAAACGGAAAAGCGGAGTTACTCCTCTTCAAAATTACACGCGACAAAATTCCTGTTTTCAGTATCGATGCTTCTTATATGATAGGCAAAGACATTGGCTATATCAAAATAAACAATTTTGGAAGCACCACCGTCGACGAATTCCAGAAAGCCTTTACAAAACTGAGTAAATTGGGAATGAAAAGCCTGATTCTTAGTTTAAAAGGGAACGGAGGAGGATATCTGAATGCAGCACATCAACTTGCTGACGAATTTCTGAACCGGAATAAACTTATTGTCTATACCCAGGGACTTAACCAGCCTAAAAGCGTAATGGAATCGACAGCAAGCGGTCGTTTCGAAACCGGCAAACTGATTGTACTTGTCGACGAATACTCAGCTTCGGCGAGTGAAATTGTGGCAGGAGCGTTACAGGACTGGGATAGAGCCATCATTGTAGGCCGACGCACATTTGGAAAAGGACTTGTACAACGCCAGCTACCATTGGCCGATGGCTCCATGTTGCGCCTCACTACTGCCCGCTATTACACACCTACAGGACGTTCGATACAAAAACCCTATAAAGATGGTGTAGAAAAATACTCGAAAGAATTGATTACCAGATTTAATCACGGAGAATTATTGCATGCTGACAGCATCCATTTCCCCGATTCGCTGCGATATCAAACCCTTCAGCTCAAACGGAATGTGTACGGAGGCGGAGGCATTATGCCCGACATTTTCGTGCCGCTCGATACTACTTTTTATACAGAATACTATAATAAAATCGGATCTCGTGGCATAATCAATAAAGTGGTGATTCAGTACATCGATCAAAACAGAGCCGTGTTAAAAAAGAAATATCCTAAGTTCGAAAAATTCAACGCATCGTTCCAAACAAACGATGAAGTGCTTGAAAAATTGAAACTTTTAGCTGAGAAAGAAAAAATTGAATTTAACTCAGCTCAGTTTGAAACATCTAAGCCATTAATAAAGTTACAAATCAAAGCGCTTATTGCCAGAGATTTATGGGAAATGAACGAGTATTATCAAGTTATTGATGTTGAAAACGAATCGTTGAAAAAAGCGATACAGATTTTGCAAACGTCCGGAACTTATGAGAGCCTGTTGAAATAGGCAAGCTAAATAAAAATCAAAAAAAACGTATCAATTTTTCTGAGGTTTATAACTTTGGGAAAATTGATTGTTTTATTACAAAACAATGGAAGTAGTTATCGCCTACCTACAGGCCAACTGGATAGAGTTAGCAGGCTCGGTACTGAGCATTATTTACCTTTATTTATCCATAAAACAGAGAGTGAGTTTGTGGATTTTCGGGTTTCTGTGCTCATTATTGTATGTGGTTGTTTTTTTTCAATCCAAGTTTTACGCCGACATGAGCCTGCAGTTTTATTATCTGGGCGTCAGCGCATTTGGCTGGATCAGTTGGAAGGCTGGTAAACCCGAAAACCGCAAAGAACTCCCCGTAAAACGAACAACACCCCTTTCGGGAGCAATCATTCTGGTTATAGCTTTAGTTCTTTATTTCCTGTATTATTTTATACTGTCAGAATATACCGACTCTCCACTTCCCAAAGCCGATGCTTTTACAACTGCACTCAGCATAGTAGCCACCTGGATGCTTGCTCGTAAAATGATTGAACATTGGTGGCTTTGGATAATAGTGGACAGCGTTTCGGCCGGGCTCTATTTTTACAAAGCATTGTACCCCACCGCCATTTTATTTGTTATTTACACTGTAATGGCCATCATTGGTTATCGGCAATGGAAAAAATCTCTTCAGATGTAAAAAAAAGACAGGAATCGCAACCAATGGTCGTATTCCTGTCTTTTCATTCACTATTTGTTTTCACACTATTTTTTACAGCTCCAGATCTACATTGTGTAATTCAACCCAAGGCAAACCCTGAATGTTCAATTGCTCCATGAATGGATCGGGATTGAATTCTTCGACATTGTAAACACCCGGTTTTTTCCACAATCCTTTCAGGAACATCATGGCGCCAATCATAGCAGGCACTCCGGTAGTGTAACTTACGCCCTGAGTTCCGGTTTCCTTATAAGCTGCCTCATGACTACAATTATTGTAAACGTAATAAGTTACTTCCTTTCCATCTTTCAAACCTTTGATGCGACAGCCGATAGAAGTCCAGCCGGTATAGTTTTCGCCCAAATCGCCCGGATTAGGAAGTACTGCTTTCAGGAACTGAATCGGCACAATTTTTTGTCCGTTATAATCCACTTCGTCGATACGTGCCATACCAATATTCTGAATCACACGTAAGTGCGTTAAGTACTCCTGACCAAATGTCATCCAGAAACGTGCACGCTTTATCGTTGGAAAGTTTTTTACAAGCGATTCCAATTCCTCATGGTAAATCACATACGATTCTTTTGGGCCAATTTCGGGATAGTTGAGCGGTTGGTGAATTTCGTGTGGTTCTGTTTCCACCCATTCACCGTTTTCCCAGTACTTTCCACGTTGCGAAACCTCACGAATATTAATTTCGGGATTAAAATTGGTAGCAAAAGCCTTGTGATGATCACCGGCATTACAGTCTACAATATCCAGGTAATGAATTTCGTCGAAATGATGTTTGGCGGCATAAGCAGTATAAATGCTTGTTACTCCCGGGTCGAAACCACAACCAAGTATAGCAGTGAGTCCTGCTTTCTCGAATTTTTCTTTATACGCCCATTGCCAGCTATATTCGAAGTGTGCCTCATCCTTTGGCTCGTAATTGGCTGTGTCCATATAGTTTACTCCGGCCTCAAGGCAGGCATCCATAATGGTAAGATCCTGATAAGGAAGCGCCACATTAATTACTAATTCAGGCTTATGATCGTTGAATAGTTTTACAAGTTCGGGTACAATATCAGCATCCACCTGAGCTGTTTTTATTACTACTCCGTAACGTTTCAGTACGTCGGCAGCTATCACATCGCATTTCGATTTGGTACGACTGGCCAATATGATTTCAGTAAATACGTCCGGATTTTGAGCAACTTTATGAGCCACCACGGTTCCAACACCTCCGGCACCGATAATCAATACTTTTCCCATTTTATTTTGTTATTGAGTGTTTTATTTATTGAATAAAAATTAGCCTACAAAAATAGTTCTTTTTACGCAATTAGAAAAATGAATATTTATTTGTTCTCCTTCAAAAACAATTAATTCTGCATTTTGCTTATCTCCTGAACCATATACTTAAAGCACTTCAGTATTTTTTTGTATTTTTGCAGAACAAATAAATAAAGACATATAGAAATCCTCCAAAAAAGGATGCAGAGGGATAAATGAAAAAGATACTACCTGCCGAATGGGCGCCACAAGAATTTGTTCAACTCACATGGCCACATGCCGGAACGGATTGGGCGCATATGCTCGACGAAGTAAACGAATGCTTTGTCAACATTGCCCGTGAAATTATTAAGCGCGAAAACTTACTGATTGTATGCGCTGACACAGATGAGATCGAAACCTTTTTCAGCGAGGATGAATTGAGCAATATCACTTTCGTGGAAATGCCTACCAACGACACCTGGGCACGCGACCATGGAGGTATTACTGTTTTGGAAGATGGGAAACCCGTTGTTTATGATTTTACTTTCAACGGCTGGGGAATGAAGTTTGCAGCCAATCACGACAATTTGATTACACGCAACTTGTATATGTCGGGAGTCTTTGGCGATGCAGGTCACAAAAACTGCTTTGGTTTTATTCTCGAAGGTGGTAGTATAGAGTCGGATGGCCTGGGAACTCTTCTCACTACTGCCGAATGCCTGCTCTCCGATAACCGGAACCATTTATCGGAAGATGATATAGAGGCAGAACTGAAAGAGTATTTTGGAGCGAAACAGGTATTGTGGCTCAACCATGGCTACCTTGCAGGCGACGACACCGACAGCCACGTGGATACCTTGGCCCGATTTTGCGATAAAAGCACAATTGCCTACGTAAAATGCGATGATGTTGATGATGAACATTATGAAGAATTGAAAAAAATGAAAAAAGAGCTTCGTCAGTTCAGAACCTCCGAAGGTGGATATTTCAGACTTATTCCATTGCCGATGGCTGATGCTGTTTACGAAGATGGCGAACGCCTGCCGGCTACTTATGCTAATTTTTTAATTATCAATGGAGCTGTTTTGATGCCCACTTATAATTCGCCAAAGGATGAGTTAGCAAAACAACAACTGCAAAAAGCATTTCCCGATAGAGAAATTGTAGGCATCGATTGTAATGCACTGATCAAACAACATGGTTCGTTACATTGCGTGACAATGCAATTCCCTAAATTGTAATATAAAAAACTATTCGCCTCAACATGGCGACGTCAATACCCGAAAGAATGAAAATTGCATTAATTCAACAGTCGAACACAGCTGACCATGCCGAAAATGTAGCGAAGCTTGAAAAAAACATACGAGAAGTGGCCAGTCAGGGCGCAGAACTGATTGTTTTGCAGGAGCTGCACAATGGTCTGTATTTCTGCCAGACCGAAGATCCCGATGTTTTTGAACAAGCCGAAACCATCCCGGGGCCATCAACAACATATTTTGGTGAATTGGCCAAAGAACTCAGGCTCGTCATTGTACTTTCATTGTTCGAAAAACGAGCAGCAGGGTTGTATCACAATACGGCCGTGGTGCTCGAGAAAGATGGAACGATTGCAGGAAAATACCGCAAAATGCATATTCCTGACGATCCGGCTTATTACGAAAAATTCTATTTCACTCCCGGCGATTTAGGTTTTGAGCCGATTCAGACTTCCGTTGGGAAACTGGGCGTGTTGGTTTGCTGGGATCAATGGTATCCCGAAGCTGCACGCTTAATGGCTATGGCCGGTGCCGAGCTGCTCATTTACCCAACCGCCATTGGCTGGGAAAGCACTGATACTGATGAAGAAAAACAACGCCAAACCAATGCCTGGATCACTGTTCAGCGAGGACATGCTGTTGCCAACGGACTGCATGTACTTTCATGCAACCGTACAGGATATGAAGCTGACCCATCAGGCATCACCAATGGCATTCAGTTCTGGGGAAATAGTTTCGTTGCAGGACCACAGGGCGAAATATTAGCGCAACTCGCCAAAGATAAAGAAGAAAATATTGTTTTTGATATTGATCTCGCACGCTCGGAAGCCGTACGACGCATGTGGCCATTTTTCAGGGATCGACGAATTGACAGTTTTGAGGATTTAACAAAAAGATGGCGCGACAGATAAAAATAAATTTTTCGCCAAATCAGCAGTTTTTTTTAAGTATTAGCATCGTAAATGTTGAATTCTAAATTGATGCTTCTAGTTTTATGTATCTTTGTCGAATAAAAAATAACAATTTATAATTTAAATTTATGGCAGGTTTTGGAAAATGGATTGGAGGTGGATTAGGTTGGGCTTTTGGTGGGCCGATTGGTGCATTAATTGGTTTTGCGGTAGGTTCGATGTTCGAAGGTGCTTCAACTCAGCATGTATCGCAAAGCACATCGCAAACGAGACGAACCACCGAATCTGATTTTAAAATGAGTTTGCTCGTCATGATGGCTTGCATGATGAAAGCTGACAGCCAAGTAAATAAATCAGAATTGGCTGTGGTGAAAAAGTTTTTAGTAGCCAATTTCGGAGAAGAAGGAGCTTTGGAAGCATTACAGATACTGAAAAACTTACTGAATCAGCCCATCGATGAAACTGAAGTTGCAATGCAGATTAATCAGTACATGAATTATTCGGCCAAACTTCAGTTAATACATTTATTGTTTGATATTGCTTATGCGGATGGAAATATTCATGCCAATGAATTAAGTCTGATTGAAAGAATTTCAGGGATATTTCGCATTTCAACAGCCGATTTTAATTCGATAAAAGCGCCTTACAACAAGCAGACCGATCCGATTTGGGCCTATAAAACGCTCGAAATCGAACCTTCGACCACTGACGATGAGATAAAAAAAGCATACCGACGAATGGCAATGAAATATCACCCCGACAAGGTAAATAACCTGGGCGAAGACATGAAGAAATCGGCAACAGAGAAATTTCGTTCGATCAATGCTGCTTACGAAAATATAAAAAATATCCGTGGTATTAATTAAACAACAAAGCATATGAATAATTTTGTAACGATCAAGTCATTCGCCAGTTCTGTTGATTTTGAAATGGTGAAATCCTATCTCGCATCGTGCGGGATTGAATGTTTCGGACGCGATGAAATAACCAACCGGGCCTATCTGAATGGTGTGAACGGAGGTGTTAAACTTCAGGTAAGTGAGGACAAAGTGGAAGAGGCTATCAACTTGCTTTTGGAAGGCGGATATATCACAAAAGAAGATTTAGAGCCAACATCTGAAATCAAGTGGCTGGATAATATCCTTTCTAAATTCAGAAGCAACAAGAACGATTAACTATTGCTTTAGCAAACAGGTATGGCAGAGAAACAAATGAGAAAACTGGCGAAGGAAACCGCCATATATGGAGTCAGCAGCATTCTGGGTAAATTTCTGAACTGGCTTCTGATGCCATTTTACACTTTCTATCTTGTGGGCGGTCCGGCCGAATACGGTATCGTTACGAATCTGTATGCCTGGACTTCACTTCTGCTGGTCGCACTTACCTATGGCATGGAAACTGGTTTTTTTCGTTTTGCCAATAAAAACAAAGAAAACGAACTGAATATCTACGGAAACACCTTAATATCCGTTGGTGCTACTTCATTGATATTTATACTTTTGTGTTTTATATTTACCACTTCGGTAGCCAACCGTTTAGGATATGCCGCCCACCCCGAATACATTACAATGATGGGTATAACTGTTGCCATCGATGCCTTTGCGTGTATTCCGTTTGCTTATCTGAGGTACAAAAACCGTCCTATAAAGTTTGCTGTTCTCAAGTTTCTGTATATTGTTTTCAACATTGTACTGAACCTGTTCTTTTTGGTAGCCTGCCCATGGCTGATGATTCATGCGCCACAAACCATCAGTTGGTTCTACGACCCTACTTATGGCGTTGGTTACGTGGTGATTTCAAATTTCATTGCCACCATTATTCAAACATTGTTTTTAGTGCCTTATATGTTTCCGGGCAAATTTAAACTTGATTTCAACCTGTTGAAACCTATATTAAAATACTCATTTCCATTGCTGATATTAGGGATAGCCGGAATAATGAATCAAAACCTTGATAAAATTATTTTTCCGTTTTTACGCCCCGGAGAAATAGGAAAAGGAGAACTTGGTGTTTATGGCGCTTCATCGAAAATCGCCATGGTCATGATGATGTTCACACAGGCATTCAGGTATGCTTACGAACCTTTCATTTTTGCGCAGAACAAGGACAAAGACAGTTTGGCAACCTATGCCGATGCCATGAAGTACTTTATCCTGTTTTCGCTGCTCATATTCCTCGGCATGGTATTGTACATGGATTTTTTCAAACTATTTATCGAAAAAAATTACTGGTCGGGCTTCAGCATAGTGCCCATTGTGTTGATGTCGTTTATTTTTCAGGGCATCTTTTTCAACTTATCTCTCTGGTACAAGCTCACCGACAAAACCATGTATGGTGCCTGGTTTTCGATACTCGGCACTTTTATCATTGTTCTCGGCAACATTCTGCTTGTTCCCCGGTTCAGTTACACCGGAGCTGCATGGGCTGCATGGGCATGTTATTTTGTAATTATGCTGGTGTCCTACTATTTTGGACAAAAACATATGCCCATAAAATACGATTTAAAAACAATTGGGCTATATTCTATCGTTACAGTTGTGCTATATACAATCAGTTTGTTTATAAACACTCCATACGTAGTTGTAAATGTAGGATTGAAGTCCGTTTTAATGCTCGCTTTTATAATATTATTGATTAAACGGGATTTTCCATTGAAAAATATCCCCATCATCAACCGGTTTGTAAAATAAGAACGATAAAAAAACGTTCACTTTTATAAAAATAAATTATAAAACATTTTGCTTTGAATTATGGATAGGCGAAACATCCTATTAGGAACTTCAACAAACAAATACCTTGGCATGATTTCATTAGTCATTTGTTCTACACATAAAAAAATACCAGAAGCATTAGTAAATAATATTACTGAAAGCATTGGTGTGCAGCACGAAATCGTTTATATTGACAATTACGACAACCGACACTCAATATTTTCGGCTTACAACGAAGGGGTTACGCGCTGTAAATATCCTTACGTCTGTTTTATTCACGAAGATGTATTTTTTCATTCGCGCAACTGGGGAAAAAAAATAATAAATCATCTACAGATACCAAACGTAGGAATTTGTGGTTTGGCCGGACGTGATTTTGTAACACGTGTACCGGCTTCGTGGAAAGTAAAACTTCCAAGTGTCAACATCATTCAGTCCGATCATTCAGGTCGTAAATCTTCGAAAAAGCGACTCAACCCACCACAATATAAGCTCGAACGCAGAAACGTTGTTTTGTTGGATGGCGTTATGTTATGTATGAAAAAAGAGATTTTCAACACCATTCGGTTCGACGATCAGCTGGAAGGATTTCACGGATACGATTTTGATATTTGCATTCAGGCTGCTGTAAATGGGTTCGACAATTATGTAATGTATGATATTGAGGTAGAGCATTTTTCGCTTGGAAATCCGAATGCTGAATACTACCGTATACTTATAAAAGTGTTCCGGAAATGGTCAAATCTCTTGCCATTAACATTGAAAAATGCGCCGAAAGAGCAAATTGAGCAGTTATCGGTAATCGAAAAAAAAGGCGTCTCAAGATTGTTGGGAAAACTTGTGAGACGCGAGTTCCCGACCACCGAAATTGTTACCGAAATCAGCTACTTTATAAATAGCATTGATCTGAGCAATAAACAAACAAGATTAAGAACAATAATTCCTGAGGTATATGCTCAGAAGATCATCTACTTTACGGTAAACAAAATACCTAAACAATTCCTTCGCTTTGTGAAAGGCGTATTAAAATAAAACATATGCATCATTTACACATAATTACACCTGTCAAAGATTCGTTAGATACGACATTGAAAACCATAGAGTGTATAAGCAAGGCCGAAAAATCATTTTCGGCGAATTACACTATATATAACGATTTCAGTAGCGAAGAAACCACCGAAAGACTTAACACGTCGGCACAAAAATTTGATTATGAAATAATAAATCTGAAAGACATAACCAACCATCCATCGCCCAACTATTTACTTGTATTGCAAATGGCACAAAAAAAAGCACTGAGCGATGATGCACATTTACTTATTATTGAATCAGATGTACTTGTTCAGAGGGACACAATTAAGAAATTATACGACTATTGCAAATTGCTGGACCGACCCGGAATGATAGCAGCAGTCACCACCGATGCTGATGGCGTTATAAATTTTCCTTACCTATATGCCCGCAATTTCAAAAGCAAAGTTGTAAACACAAAAAAAAGACTCAGCTTTTGTTGCACTTTGTTGACGAACGACTTCCTCCGGCAATTTGATTTTGCTCTTTTGAATCCGGAAAAATCATGGTACGATGTTTTTATTTCTCACAAATCAATCGAATTGGGATTCAATAACTATCTTGTCACAACATTACCTGTACTACATTTGCCCCATAGCAGCAGGCCCTGGAAGCAATTAAAATACACAAATCCGATAAAATACTACTGGAGAAAACTGATAGATAAACGTGATAAAATTTGAGTATGTGTATCGAAAACAATACAGTAAGCGTTATCATTCCAGCTTATAATGCCGCCCGGTTCATCGCCGAAACCGTTGAGTCCGTCATGCATTCAACTTATGCGTTTATCGAAGTTATCATCGTCAATGATGGATCGACCGACAGCACAGATCAAGAGCTAAGCATTATAAAGCTGAAATATCCGGAAATAAAAATACTCGAGCAGGAGAACAAGGGTGTAGCAGTAGCCCGAAACCTGGCCATTAGCCATGCTAGTGGAAAATATATTTTACCGCTCGATGCCGACGATCTGATAAGCCCTGATTACATTCAAAAAGCCTATGACATACTAAGCAAAAACGAGGATGTAAAAGTGGTTTACTCACAAGCTGAATTCATTGGTGATAAAACAGGGTTGTGGAAACTGCCACCGTTTCGTCTCGAACTGTTGGCCCGCAAAAATCTGATTTTTGTAAGCGGACTTTACCGAAAATCGGACTATGAGCAAACAGGAGGATATTGTCCCGAAATCAAAGGACCTGAGGATTGGGATTTCTGGATTTCTATGTTGAAATACGGAGGGAAAGTAGTCAGAATTCCTGAAGTGTGTTTTTATTATCGGATTCATCCCGGCTCCAAACGAATTGCCGTCAGGAATAAGAAAAAAGAGAGTATCGATTTAATGAATCTGAGACACAAGGCTTTTATGTACAAATCTCTTGGGGGCAAACTACACTACATCAGGGAATTGTCGAAGTTTTTTAATTTTTTTCATCGTGTATTTAATCCTTCGAAAGTATACATCTTCCCGGGATACGAAACTTTTGATGAATTGTTGTATACAATTCCGGAAATGGTTTACAATCAGAGAAAAGAAACTCTTACAAACAAAGATATTATTGAAATTTGTTTTGAGAAATATACTCTGAGAATCGCATTATTCGAGTCGAAAACGCAATTTAATAAAAATAAAAAACAACTCAATGCAACAACCGACCCTAATTATGCATCAGGCAATGAGTCGAACCAATGTATTTATCACCCTTTGGGCAGTTACGAAGAATTTTCGTACAATTTTAAATACAAAGGCTATTTCGTCGAAATAAATTTCAAATGATTCATGCTTTCAACACAAGGCAGAACACTTACAAGCTATATGTTAAGTAAAATATCTTCCGGCAATCGATTTTTAATCACTTCTGTCCTATTATTCACTTTTTTTTCTCTCGGTTTGAAGCTTTTTTTCGCCAACAACCACTTAACCATTGCCAATAACGCCTCTACTTCGCTGCTTGTTTCTGCCATATTTCTTGCTATCAGCATGATATCTGCGCTTTGCATCTTTTTGCCCAGACCTCTGAAAAGCGTATTGACAGCCGAGAACATCGTCAACACAGCGCTCTTGATTCTATTGTTTGCAACCCTGTTTAACACGACAACATCAGCAATAGTCACATTTTTGTTCCTCGTATTTACAATTAGTATGGCTATTGTAAAAAAGAGCAAATTCAGTCTGCATCCGTTTTTGGGAGTGTTGATGGCCTATTATGGATTTCAATTGATAGGTCTATTGTGGACAATAGACATAGATGAAGGAATAAAATTCATAGACAAAGGCTTATCATTCATAATCATACCTCTTGGATTCAGCCTTTTATCAATCACATTGCAGCAACGGGACAGAGTATTACTCTTCTTTATCCGGTTTTTAATCGTTTTTTTGCTGATGGGAATGTTAGGCTATCTTTTTCAGGTGTATTTCCACGACCTGAGTTTTTGGGTAGGATTCGGAACCGAAAAGGTATACTTCCCCTTGTCGCCCGAACTTGATACGGTGTATGAGCAAATACTTGTTGGGTCGGGATACGGACATCCGGCTTACACTTCTCTCATCTTCGTCACGATGATTCCTGTGAGTTTCTATTTGTGGAGCAAAGAAAAGAGTAATAAACTAAAATTATCGAACACAGAGCTTTTTGCGTTCCTGTTTTTATCAGCAATTGTCATTTTCATTATTAAAAGCAGGATCGGATTTTTAATGTATCCATTCGGTCTGTTTTTGTCTGTTTTATTCCTTCTCAGGAAAAGCAAAGTACTACCTTATATACTCTTCTCTCTGATCTTTTTAGCAGTAATAGCTGCTATTATGATCTATAAAAACAGGACTGATTTTTCGTTTATGACTGATCCTATTCGTGAGAATATATACAGCTATGTAGTGAATTACATTAAAGCGCATCCACTCACAGGCACAGGTACAGGCAGTATGAGACTCGAGCTTATTCCTACTGTGAATCAGGCTGTAAATGCACACAATCAGTTTATTGGGGAATTATTCCATTTGGGAATCGGTGGATTGCTTATTTTCATAATCCTAATAACAAGAATTTTACATTACGGAATTATAAAGCGCAACTACATATTGCTATACTTTATACTTATCTTCACATTCCTAATGATGACAGAGATGCCTTTGGCAATACAAAAGGGAGTTAGTGCTTTCACCCTGTTTTGCTGTTTGTTTGCACGGCCCGATTGGGAAATAGAAGCCGGAAATTATGCGGAACAAATTAATATTACTCCGAAAAAAACTTAAAACAGTATGCCAGCATTGATCCCAAAGTTCATCGCCACAGCATTGCCATAGTACGAAAATGGTTGTGAGTCGACAGTCTCAATGAGCTGAGACGAAAAAGCCTGATACGAAGAAAATACTCCAACAAAAACAGTTGTTTTCGCTGAAAAAGAGTGTTGAATGCCAGCTGAAATTCGGGTGTATAAACCTCCTGAATGTTCCTTGCTCGCAGCAAAGGAGTAACCTCCATCAAAGAGAAAGAAAGGAGAATTTGGTTGTGTACTGAAATTATTTTTAATTCTGAAAAACACAGGAATAAAACTAAAAGGTTCGCTTCCCGAAGGCCGTATGAAGGACATAATACCTGTACCAATGCCTATAAAAAGAGTTTTATCGGCGAGCATACGCCTGCCGAACGAAAGAGAAATTTGGCCCAAAGGAGCTGCATCAAACTTGTTTTTAGCTAAGCCTACAGCTCCGGCAATTTCGAGCATTCCGCTTAGTTGCTCATTACCAACAGCATTATTCACTTTCTCTGAATTGATGTGACGCAAAGCATCAGCAACGGTGACTTTTTCAATAGATTTTATTTCGCTTACAGGGAACTGAAAACGCGCCCCATCCTGCGTCTTGATCATTACAAGTTCATCATTTCGTAGCAGCACCTCGCCAAAATAAGCTTCGCCACTCCGAAGCAGCACTTTATCAACTTCAGCATTTTGTGAAAAAGCATTACTCCAACATAACACTAAAACAACAAGAACACATTTCTTTACAATTTCTGACATAACTAGCACTACAACAGCTCTCTGAATTTGTCCAAAAACACATCAGCATCTTGTTTTGTTAGACAGAGTGGAGGCAACAAACGAATTGTACTTGTTCCACTGACGCCAGTAAATATCTTTTTCTCGAACAAAAGTCTGGAACGCAATTCCTTCACCGATCCTTCGAACTCAATCCCTATCATTAATCCCAATCCCCTTACATCCTTTACCTGAGTTAATTTTCGTAATTCAGACAACAGATAATTTCCTGTTTCAAGGGCGTTTTCCACAAGGCGCTCTTCTTTCATCACATCCAGCACGGCAATGGCTGCCGTACAGGCCAAATGACTTCCACCAAAAGTAGTTCCCAATAGTCCAAACGAAGGCTCGAAAGCCGGACTGATAAGCACTCCACCGATTGGGAAACCATTTCCCATACCTTTGGCTACAGTGATGATATCAGGGCGAATGCCTGCATGTTGATGCGCAAAGAATTTTCCGCTCCGTCCGTATCCCGACTGAATTTCATCCAATATAAGCACAGTTCCTGTAGCCTTGCAGGCATCGCTCAACTCACACAGGAATTGATTATCGGGCACCTGAATACCTCCAACTCCCTGAATACCTTCAATAATAACAGCACAAACATCCTCGTTTTTAAGCGAATTGCGCACAGAAGCAATATCATTTAAAGGCAAAAATTCCACATCAAACCCTTCATTGATCGGCGCTACTATTTTGGGATTATTTGTCACTCTCACAGCAGCCGAAGTACGTCCGTGAAAACTTTTGTCGAAAGCAACTACTTTGCTTCTTCCGTTATGAAACGATGCAAGTTTCAATGCATTTTCGTTGGCCTCAGCTCCCGAATTAATCAGAAACAAAGAGTAATCTTCGTAACCCGACATTTTACCGAGTTTATCAGCAAGTTCTTTCTGAAGACTATTCTGAACTGAGTTTGAGTAAAAAACCAGCTTCTGTGCTTGTTCATTTAACTTATTCACATAATAAGGATGAGAATGCCCGATCGAAATCACAGCATGCCCACCATATAAATCGAGGTACTCATTTCCTTCATTATCATAAGTTCTACAACCCTTACCTTTGGTAATTTCGATATCGAAAAGCGGATATACATCAAATAAATTCATTATTTCTATATTTTAAAAAGATAAATAACAACCGATCAGATTTAGGAGAGCGAAATCATCCAAACAAGATAGACAGTATAAATAAGTAACAACAATGCACCTCCCCAGCGTTTTATACTATGTTTTTTATTTGTCGACACAAAAAGCAATACCAACAAACTACCAAGCGCCGCAACCAACAAGTCAGCATAAATATTTTTATATGCCGGCAACGGACGAATAATGGCACTTATCGACAGAATAAAAAACACGTTGAAAATATTGGATCCTATAACATTACCTAAAGCAATATCAGAGTTTTTTTTGAATGCAGCTACTGCCGAGGTTGCTAATTCGGGTAGAGAAGTGCCTAAAGCTACAATTGTCAGGCCAATAACAGCCTGACTAACTCCCCAGGAAACAGCGATAGATGTTGCAGCGGGCACAATGAGTTGAGCTCCGAGTATCAAACTGCCCAATCCACCAAGTATCATAATAGAGGCCAACCATATTTTCATTGGTTTTATATCCTCTTCTACCGCAGTTTCGGGATGCTTAATTGCTTTGCGAACTGTAACGACCATAAACCAAATAAAGAAAGCCAATAATACGACTCCTCCTATCTGAGTTAACACATTATCAGTTACCAACAAAAGCAACAAAATAACTACCGGAGCTATAAAACTCAACGGAATATCGAAACGCCGCGAACTGATTTGAGACGAGATAGGGTAAACCAAAGCCGCAAAGCCTAAAATCACATATGTATTTATCATATTGCTGCCTATTATATTCGTAAGCGCTATATCAGTGGTTCCATCGCCCAGAGCTGCCACAAGGTTCACCACCAACTCAGGAGCAGAAGTACCAAATGCAACGACTGTAAGGCCAATTATCAGGTTGGATACGTTAAATCTTTTAGCCAGACCCGAAGCTCCTTCCACTAAAAAATGTGCTCCGGCAATAAGGACTGTAAATCCTACTAAAATGAATAGATAATCCATTATATTTTTTTACTAGTTAAAAATAAATTGTATAAATATAAATATAAATTTGAATTTTGCAAATGTACCGTGGTGTTTTAAACGTTTAGTGAAACTTCATTCAACGCTTCGACAACATTAATGATATAATCACCTGTTTTTTCGCATTCTACAATAATGTCCATATAAGTAACACTTGCCTGATAATCATATTTATTGTCCTTCACATCCGAAATATTCTGGAGTTTCAGCTGATTTCTGAAGTTATTTATCTCAGCTTCGATGTTCACCGATCGGTTAAACTCATCATTGCTTACATGATTGTTTTCCATAGCTTCTTTCATCTGATGAATTGCACCTTCAACTAAATTCATCATCAAATCGATATTGGCATCCATTTCTTTAGTGTAAACAGCTTTGTTGTCGCGTTTCCGAACAATTGTCCGTCCGATATTGAAGCAACCATCACTTACGCTCTCAATTTCGGAGACCACTCTCAACATTGTTTGTATTTGATGTTTACTTTCTTCGCTTAGTCGTCCATCAGTAACTTTCGTAAGATAACGGGCAATCTCTACCTCCATCCTGTCACTAATACTTTCATATTTTTCAATCCGGCTAAACTTCTTAACAAACTCATTCTCGTTTTGTTCGTAATACAACTCGCGTGTAATTTTAAACATTCGCTCTGTTCGCTCAGCATATACCTTCAACTCTTTCCATGCCTGAAGAATAGAAAGTTCGGAAGTTGACAACATACCGGTAGAAATGTACTGCAGCTGGAATTCTTCGTCGGTTGCTTTTTTCTTTACAACAAATGTTACGATTTTGGCAATAATCTTAATAAACCAGATCATTACAAAGGTGTTGATCAGGTTAAACATAGTATGAAAAAGCGACAAGCCGTACGAAGTGGCAATCTGATAATTCTGAAGTTGATGCTGTAAAGCCAATTGCTCGGTATTCAGTGTTTTGCTCTCCGAATTAATTAAATTTAATGTAGGGGCATCGAGATCGGCAGTAAAGTGCGTGAGTTGAGTCGGATCACCAGGACCAAATTCACTCACAAGCCAGGTAATCATATTTATAAATGGATAGAACAAAAAAAGCATCCAAACAACACCAAAGACATTGAATGTTGTATGTGCCAGCGCTGCACGTTTAGCAGAAACATTGGCAGGAATAGCTGCTATATTTGCCGTGATAGTGGTTCCAATGTTTTCGCCAAGCACCATGGCAGCGCCGAGATCATAGCTTATCCACCCTTTACTTACCATCACAAGGGTAATCGCCATAGTAGCACTTGAGGATTGAACCACAACGGTGAGGATACTACCAATAGCCAGGAATATCAATACAGAACTAAAACCTGATTGTGTATACTTAGTTAGGAATTCCAGCATTTCAGGATTGCTCTTCAGATCGGGAACTGAATTTTTTAGCATTTCGAGCCCCATAAACAAAAACGCAAAACCAAGAATGAATTCACCTATGGATTTGCGTTTACTTTTTGCTGAAAAAATAAATGGAATAGATAAGGCAATAAGAGGAACGGAAAATGCTGCAATACTGACTTTAAACCCGAAAAGAGAAATGATCCAGGCAGTAACGGTGGTTCCGATATTGGCACCCATAATTACAGTGATAGATTGCAGCAAGGTAAGCAACCCAGCATTTACAAAACTCACCACCATAACGGTTGTTGCCGATGAAGATTGAATCAGTGCAGTAATAAAAAGCCCCGTAAGCACTCCCGCAAAACGGTTTTTGGTCATAGTCGCCAATAACGAGCGTAACTTGTTTCCGGCTACCTTTTGCAGACCCTCGCTCATTATTTTCATTCCGTACAGGAATAGCCCCAACGAGCCGACCAAAGTAAGAAAATCAAAAAAAGAATAATTCATAAATCATTGATGTTGATTGATAGCTGCAAAAGTAACTTAAAAATACGTACCTTCAAATAAGCACATTTAAAAAAAAATGCTATTTTTACAACGCAAAGAAGAAAGCAACAAAAAAAATTAGATTTCGATGAACAAAGAGGTAACTATATATTGCAAAAACACCAAATCGTACCATAACTATCCATTAGGCATTTCGTTGATTGAAATTTATAACGATTTGGGTCTTCAACTTAAAAATAAGGTAGTTGCTGCGCGAGTGAATTACAAAGTGGAAGATTTGAATTTTCTGATTTACAAACCAAAAGATGTTGAATTTATTGATTTAAGCACTCCTTCGGGTATGAGAGTGTACGTTCGCAGCCTGAGCATGGTTTTATCGTTGGCTGTTACCGAGCTTTTCCCCGAGTCCACTTTACGTATAGAGCATCCCATTTCGAAAGGCTATTACTGTGGCCTCGATAATTTCAACAAAGCAATAACTCCTGAAATTATCGGAGCTATTAAGAATAAAGTAAATGAGATTATTCAACAAGGGAGAAAAATTGTTTGTGAAGAAAAACAAACCATGGTCGTAAAGGATCTTTTCTCGAAACAAAAGAACCAGAAAGATAAATTATCTCTTTTCGAGACTCTTGGCAATCCATATTGCCGGTTTTTCAGAATCGACGACTATATCGACTATTACAATGGAGTACTTTTACCATCTACAGATTATTTAGGACTTTATGATCTGGTACCATATTATGATGGTATGCTGCTTTGCGTCCCCAACCGGGAAAACCCTGAAATTTTAGAAGATGTCGTTATGTTACCCAAAATGTATGATATTTTCAAAGAATATATGGGTTGGAACAAAATAATGAAACTCAACAACGTAGGTGAATTTAACGTTGCCTGCAAAAATAATCAGTCCTTTAATCTTATCAAAGTATCGGAAGCTCTTCACGAGAAAAAAGTAGCTTTGATAGCCGATATGATTGAAAAACGAGCCGAAAAAGTAAGGTTTGTACTTATTTCCGGACCTTCATCTTCAGGAAAAACAACTTTCAGCAAACGTCTTTCTATCCAGTTGATGGTGAGCGGACTGAAGCCGGTCACTCTTTCGCTAGACAACTATTTTGTAAACCGTGAGGATACGCCGCTCGACGAAAACGGTGAGTGGGATTTTGAACATCTGCACGCTTTGGACCTCGAACTTTTCAACCGACACCTGAAACAACTATTGAACGGCGAAGAAATTGAAATCCCGTTTTTTAATTTCGAAGATGGAAAACGTTATTTCAAAGGCGAAAAACTTAAATTAGAAAACGATAGCATTTTATTATTGGAGGGCATTCATGCCTTAAATCCGGAATTAATACCCGACATACCTCAGATTTTCACCTTCAAAATATATGTTTCGGCTCTCACCACCATATCTATCGACAATCACAATTGGATACCGACTACCGACACCCGTCTGCTACGTCGCATCATTCGCGATTACCGTTTCCGCAATTATTCTGCCCGCGAAACAATTGCGCGATGGCCAAGCGTAAGACGTGGTGAAGAAAAATGGATTTTCCCATTTCAGGAAAATGCAGATGTTATGTTTAACTCAGCCTTGTTATTTGAACTCGCTGTACTAAAAAAACACGCTGAACCTATTCTTGCCGAAGTACCTAAGTTTTGCGATGAATACACAGAGACTCACCGACTTATTAAGTTTCTGAATTACTTTGTATCAATCCCCGAAAGAGAAATTCCACCAACCTCATTGTTGCGCGAATTTGTGGGCGGAAGTAGCTTCAGGTATTAATACTGACTTAAAATTTCCGAAGAATAAAAACACTGACAATTGTAAAATTACCTATTATATTGTTGTATTGACAAAAAACGGGATGGATTCACTTTTTCATCATTATCGGTGCATCTATGTAACTCTGTTTCATTTCAAGAAATATGCATTTATGCTGCGGAATACTACAAGTTATTCCGCAGCT
>CAYMHE010000033.1:24473-26817 GCA_964390175.1 uncultured Paludibacter sp. | reverse complement strand
GAATATCTTCTTCATAAAAGCCACTCATATACAGTTCGCCTCCCGAAGAAAGACAGGCCGCATATTTTGCCATGTCAGCCAGCAATATATTCCGATTGATATTTGCAAGAATTATATCAAACTGCATATCTTTCAACAACTCAGCACCACCAAGCAGCACCTCAATATTCTCAACTCTGTTAAGCGCAATATTTTCGATTGAGTTTTCCACACACCAGGTATCAATGTCGATAGCCACAATTTTTTTCGCACCGCGTTGGGATGCCAAAATAGCAAGCACCGAAGTACCGCATCCCATATCAAGCACAGTCTTTCCTTCAAGTTCAATTTTAAGCAATTCACCAATCATCAGACTCGTAGTTTCATGATGCCCTGTACCGAAAGACATTTTCGGATCAATCACTATATCGTATTTTGCAGCTGGAATATTTTTATGAAACGAACTATGAATAACACACTCATTGCCAATGACTATAGGTTCAAAGTAATGCTTTTCCCATTCTTCGTTCCAGTTTTTCGTTTCAATTGGCGTAACCACATATTGAATATTCGCTTCGAAAGCAAAATCAGCCAACAGTTCTTTAAGCTTCACTTCGTCAAACTGTGCAGACGACACATAAGCCTCCATACCTGTTTCGGTAAAAACAAAACTATCGAAATTAATATTGCCCAAATCAGCAGCCAATATATCGCAAATGTATTCTTCTGCAGGTTCAATTGTAAATGCAACTTGAATAAAATCCATATTATTTGAGTTAATTGTTATTTTAAGGATGAATGTAAAAGTAATAATAATTTTTAAATACTCCAACCTTTCATCTTTACATGCCGTTTTTTTGTTAGCTTTGTGTAAAATAGGACAAAAGTCACAACATCGCTATCTAAGTCTAAATTAGCAAGAAAGAACAACATAGCTGGCATGATTTTTGATATTTAAAACAACAAAACACCACTTAAAACAAAGGAGGTAATTATATGAAAACAAAGTATTTATTTCTGCTTTTAATTCTGATTGTCGCTACGGGTACTTTTGCCCAAAATACCGACATCATAGATGATGTGTACTTTAAACCAAGCAATAAGACCATTACTCCGCAAGCAAATACTTCAGAAAAAGCCAGATACAAAAACGGGGCAAAAGAAATTATATTTATTGACCGCGACAGTGTAGACGTTGCAGTTTCCGACTCTGCATATTTATTGGCCCAAGCCAATGACAGCACTGAATATGCCGATTATGATGAAGATGGCTATTATTTACATGGCTTCAACGGATCGGCATCCGATCTTGAATACGCCGAACGCATTCGCCGTTTTCACAATCCAAAATACAGAATCTTCATTGGCAATTCCAACTATTCTGATATCTATTTTCTGAACAACTCAGACTGGAACGTTTATGTCGATGATTTTTACGCTTACGTCACACCTACATGGACTAACCCATACTGGTTCGACTACATGTATCGTCCGTTTAGCTATAACAGCTGGCATTGGGGAAGCTCATGGAATTCACCTTATTCTTTCTATGGCGGCTGGGGATACAATTCGTGGGGATATAACTCATGGTACAGCCCATTCTACGGCAGTTGGGGATACCCGTATAATGGATATTACGATTACGGCTGGGGATACCCTTACTACGGCTACGGCAATTACTGGGGAGGTGGATACAACGGTTCTGTTTACAAAGATCGCAATTACCCAATGTCCAACACCGCCAACCGAAGGGTAGCCGGAAATTCAAGAACAAATGCAAACAGTAGTCGCAGAATGGAAGCTGTAACAATTGGAGGCAGTAGAAATGTTACCACCAACCGAAACACTTATACAGCCTTAAGTAGTGGAAGCTCAAGAAATGGCGCAAGCATCAACAGTTCAAGATCAGTTGCTTCGACAAGCAGTAGTTTCAGAAATTCAGGTTCGGCAATCAACAGCGGCAACCAAACCAACAGAAACTCAAACAGAGGTGAAGAAATGACCACCAACAGAAACAGCAGATATTCAACAGGAAGCTCCACCGGAAACATAACCAACAGAACACCGAACAGCAACCCAACTACCGAACGCGGCACTTACAACCAAAACAGCCGCTCTGCTTACAACAGCGGCAATGTATCTTCGCCACGAACTTCGTCTGGAGCTGGATCGAGCGTAACAAACCGCCCGACAAATTCGTCTGGCCGATCAGGTAGCTATTCAACCGGAAGACCTACTTCGCCACGCTCAAACTATTCAACCGGAACCCCTACAAGATCGAGTTCGCAACCCAGCAGTTCATATTCGAACAGCTCCAACAGCAGATATTCGGGATCGTCAAATTCAAGTAGTTCAAGCTCTTCAT
>CAYMHE010000033.1:0-24373 GCA_964390175.1 uncultured Paludibacter sp. | reverse complement strand
GCAGCAGTAGTAGTGGCAGCAGCAGTTCAAGAAGCTCCGGCGGAAGTTCAGGTGGCGGCGGCGGACGCAGATAATTTTCAAGTGCAATAAAAAAAAGAATCTTTACATTAATAAGTTTACAACATGAAACGTACACTATTGTTATTGTCATTAACAGCATTCAGCACCATTATATTTTCACAAAATCTTTTTGATGCCTTGAAGATGACCGAAAGCGACATCTCAGGCACAGCCCGATATTCATCAATGGCCGGCGCTTTCGGCGCTTTGGGTGGCGATGCTTCAGCCATCAAGGACAACCCGGCAGGACTTGGTATCTTTCGAAAATCTGAGCTCACCTATACCGGCGATCTACTCCTTCAAAATACAAAAGCGACATGGAATGGCACACCATCTGATAAACAGAAAATCAAACTGGGAGCAAACAACCTTACACTTGTTCTTACTGCACCAACAATGAGAAGCAAAATGGGACAGAATGGTTTATTAAGCTCAAATTTTTCGTTCTCCTACAACAAACTCAAAAATTTCAATCGCAATTTAAGCATCAACAGCGAAGCAGTAGGTTCGTCAATGGCAGATTATTTTGGCTATTTCACCGGAAATTTAAGCGACAATGAATTGGAATGGGACAACTACCCACAACAAGGATATAGCTCAGCATTCGATAACGAAAACTTACCATGGATGTCAGTTATGGCTCACTTTGGTCGATTAATTTCACCCTATACCAATAACTCTGGAAAAATTGAATGGGAATCAACGCTCAATAGAGACGAAAAGGTAACTCCGTCCTACACGCTAGAAGAAAAGGGCAATATAAGCGAATATTCATTGGGCTGGTCAGGAAATTTCAGCAACAGGTTTTTTATTGGCGCAACTCTCAATATTCAGTCGCTGGACTATATGGCCGAAAGCACATACAATGAAGACTTCGAACATGGAGGCGGAATGACACTCTACAACACACTTCTCACCAACGGAAATGGTATTAATTTAAATGTTGGCGCTATTGTGGTTCCGGTTGACTTTATCAGAATTGGATTAGCTGTGCATTCGCCCACCTACTATTCCGTTAAAACAACCAATTACTCAACATTGGCTTTTAACACCGCCGTAGATGGACAATTGCAATCCCCTGAGTTTTCGACAAAATACAAACTAGACTCACCCCTTCAGATCAACCTGAGCGCCGCCTTTATCGGCACAAGAAGTTTAATCAGTGCCGAATACATATACAGCGACTACAAAAACATGCAGCTCCTTAATGAATCAGGAGATGCTAAGGCTTATAGCTATGACAATTTAGATATAAATACAATGCTCAATAACGCTCGCACGATAAAAATCGGAGGCGAATACAAAGTAACGAATAATCTTGCACTTCGTGCAGGCTATGCCAACCAAAGTAACATCACCAAAACAGACGCAACAAAATGGTTGGGGGCAGCCACAGTAAGAACTGATCCCGAATTTTCCCTGCACAACAGAACAGATTATTTCACTATGGGTTTAGGCTACAGAGAGGCTGGTTGGTATGCTGATTTTGCTTGCACAAATAAATTAACCGACGAAAACTATTATGCATTCAACTCTACTGAGATGTATGATACTTTTAAAACCACCCCTGCAAGTGTAAAAACATCAACCATTCATTTTATAGCCACATTAGGATTAAGATTTTGACGAACAATCATTATCCGTCATATGTGAATTTTACTTTACAAAAGAGGATCAGTTTTAGAACTGATCCTCTTTTAGTATTTGGCATTGAGATTCCTATACAAGCTTAAAAAAAACAAGCATTTGATTACGCGCAGTCAATCTACACAGTCCAAATTCCTTAGCTACTCTCAAACCCAGTGTATTTTAGGAATCATCTGAATCCCACCTTTACAAAAAAATTATATCCAGTTAGAATGACGCAATCGTTGAATGTATCATACAAAAAAGAGAAGGAATGCAATTCCTTCTCTTTTTTAATCTCAAAATGAATTATTATTTATTCGCTGGATGAGGATTAGCAACAGACCTAACATCCCAATACATTTTAGTATAGTAATTATTAGTTCCATCAGTTAGTTTTGAAACCGCTGCTGAAAACCCAGTTGGATTCATTGTGCTTTCGTTGGTTGGGTATTTTACACGAGCAGGTAAATCTCCTTTTGTATCAGACAAAGGCTCAAATTTCAAAAGAGTCCCCGCCTTGTTATAAGAGACTTCACCAGGCTTTAGCAAAGTAGTTGGATATCCAGTTCTTCTGTATTCACTCCAAGCTTCTGTTCCTTGAATATATAAATGTATATATTTCTGAGTTGCTACAGTCTCAGCATTTGCAACCCCAGCAACTGCTGTAATATATTTTTCAACTTCAATTTTAACATCATCATTAATGGAAATTCCAGCCAAACCATACCAATGATCGAAAGAAGCCCTTATTCCTTTTTCGTACCATGCCTTGTCAAAATTATTATATTCAGATAATATAAAACAGAGTTCAGCATAAGTCATCAATGGAACTGAAAAATCTTTATTTAATATTACAGGAGGAGCCGCATACCATGAAGGCGATGCATTTCTAATGGCAGAATTCATGCTTGAGCTAGCCAATCCATAAGGAAGACCCAAATACTTTCCGCTCCTTGGTGTAGTATAAATTTTCAAACGAGGATCGACAACACCTTGCCAAGGATGAGTTTTATTATTCAAAGTATCCCTCTGCCCTTTGAGCAAATCACAGAAAGGCTTTGTTATTGAGAAATCATTACGACCATCAACAAAGTATCCACGATAGAAATAACACTCATTAGGAGCATTTGTTGTGTATTTAAACATAGCCTCATCTTCGTTAGACTCAAATACGCCTGAAGTAACTGCCTGTGCAATATATGTTTTCCATTTACTGTCTACTTTTGACAAACGAATAGCAATTCTGACTTTCAAACTGTTGGCGAATTTTTTCCACAAAACAGGATCTCCACTATAAATAATATCACCTTCGTTAAACGCAGATTCATCTTCATTAATCAGAGCAATAGCGTCATCCAACTCCGTAATAAATGCAGGATAAATTGCAGTTAGCTCATCATATTTTGGATAACTAACTCCATCCTTCAATTTACCCGCTTCAGAATAAGGCACACTACCCCAGGTATCAGCAACAACCTGCATTAACCATACTTTTAGTATTTTAGCTACTGCAATCTGATTATCGACATTACCACCAAAACAGCAACAGTAGGTTCTGATTCACACTTATCTATAAGCAAATCAAGATTCCCTGCAATCAAATAAAAATAATTAAAATAATTATTATTTACAGACTCACGGATTTGATAACGATCTTCTTCCGTGTATGTCCTTTGCGCCCAATACTGCGCATAAGGCAATGCCTGACGACCACTAAACCAGTTGTCATATATATAGTCCATCATTTTCTTCTCTGAACCGGTAAGTAAAGTAGTCGTAGACACTTCAGCAGGTTCGTTGGGGTTAACATTTAATTCCGTCAAATCCTGACACGAAAGTGTTAACACCCCAATTAAAAATACTACCAAGAATTTATAATATGTTTTCATACTTTTCTATATTAAGTAAGTGTAAGTAAATAATATCGTATAATTTTCATTTTTTCACTCGACAAAGTCTCTCTCCATGGGAGATGTATTTTGGGTGAGGTCGAAATTTGAAATGCGACATTATATCTTTCTTGCTACTAAAATATCAATATCAAACATTATTTATAAGGATTTCGTATGAACAAGCCACAACAAACAAAAAAATTCACGGCAAAGTGAAAATTAAAGCACTAAGATTGATCAAATACTCATTTCCGCACCTTAACATTCATAGCGAGCCTAAAACTTTAGGTATTACTAGCCCTATCAACAATTTGACACAGAAGAATGCGGACTGACATTTTTTGTGAGGAAATCAGGAGTAATGACCATTTTCTTAAATACAAGATGCGTAATTGAATTGCAATCAAGACAAAAGGTAGAATTTGAATACTAATCATCCTCAAAAAAAAAGAGGCTGTCTTTTGACAGTCTCTTTTTCTATTTTATTGTAAAACAAGCTTAATATCCTTTGTTTTGAACTAAAGCTCCCGCTGATTTTGTCACATCATCGCTGGGTATAGGCAGTGCAAAAGAATTACTTGGATAAGGCAGTGCGGCAGCTGTCGCAGCTCCTCTTCCCGCAGGAATTTCTTTTGCATTACGGAACAGATCAAAGCTAGCATGACCTTCAAAAGCCAATTCTCGTCTTCTTTCCAGCAGTATTTCTTCAACTAACGCTCCATTTGTAGGGAAATCTGTAACTAAAAATATTTTAGTTGGCTCTGAGCGTCCATGAACTTGATTTAACAAAGAAACGGCTTCAGCAACTTCCGCTGTTGTAGCACCTATTTTTTTTGCCAATGCTTCAGCCTTATTGAGTAGTACTTCGGCATAACGGATAATTGGAGCCCAGTCAGCATTACCCGTGGCTGTATATTTCGCTGCATATGTGTTCGATCCCTTAACAACCAAACAATCAGTTTTTCGAGCATCTGTTGCAGACAACAGACCCAAATAAGCACTACTAACTGTAATATCAGCACGTTTAGCAGCCCCATAGTGTTGCCCAAGAGAGTTGTTTGTATTGGGATTATCTGCAAAATTCATCGCTACAGAAAAAATCGATTCAGTAGAATTTGCAGGATCACTTAAAGCACCAAAAATACTTGGAGCCAACGTAAGACCTGTCACTTTATTTGCATATTCGATAGCCTTTGGATAATCGTTCATATACAGATATACGCGACTTAACAACGCATTAGCAGCTGTCGATGTTGCTGTTGCTTTACCTTTATACACATCGTCTCGGGTTGCAGGAAGATTTGACGCAGCAAATTGCAAATCACTAATAATAAAATTATATGACTCAGTAATTGTCGCTCTAGTCAATTTTGTTGCTTCTGTAAATCCAGTGGTTCCATCAAAAGCTTTGCTTACAAGAGGAATTCCCAAATTAGAAGATTCTGCAACATACATTTGCCCCCAAAGGTTTAATGCATAAAAATAAACCAATCCTCTTATAAATCTAGCATCAGACGCATAAATATTATAAACTTCGGCTGTAATAATATTGTCTGCTTTAGCTTTTTCAATTCCTTCTAAAAAAGCATTACATTCACCGACAGTACGATAAGCACCTTGCCAAGCCAATGTTATAGTTGCGTCATTTGATGTAGGATTAAAGCTGGACATCAAACCAAAATATGAAGGTGGATTTACATCTAGACCACGTATATCTACATATATTTGAGCACGCCCCCCCAAGAATTCGGCATTTTGTAATGCATCATATAAACCGTAATTAGCAGCAGCAATTTTATTCTCATCTTTGTATATCTGATCTGCTGAATCGCCCATATAATACGGATTATTATCAAGTATTTCATCATCACAAGCAGTAAAAATGAAGCTTGCTAAAATAATTAAATTTAAATATTTGAAATATTTCATGACCTTATTTGTTTAAAAATTAATATTAAGTCCAACAGTAAATATTCTCGGATAAGGAACTGAGCGGTTGTCATTTCCAACACTGATATTAGCATTTCTGTTTGTGCTAATTTCAGGATCAGTACCTGTATATTTAGTCAAAACTCCAAGATTAGAGCCTTTTAAATAAATTCTGGCATAAGAAACGCCTATTTTGCTTATTAAATTCGCAGGAACATTATAGCCAAATGTGATATCTCTTAATCGTAAAAAGTCTCCTTTTTCCAACCATTGAGTTGAAGTGGTAAGAGAAGTTCTGTCGCCATGATACAATTTTGGTATGTCTGTTTTTTGTCCTGGTGCCGTCCATCGATCCTTAATTCGTTCAATATTATTATTCAACATAAATGACATTAATCCAAGATTCGTAGAATTTAAAATATAATTGCCTCCAGCAAATTGAAGTCCAAAAGAGAAATCAAAATCACGATATCTTACAGTATTATCAAAGTTTCCATACCACGTTGGAGAACCTGTTTTATCACTTAACACTTTTATGTCAGAAGTTCCACGAGCCGGAGCTACAGTACCATCTTCAAATTTCCACTTTTGAGCTGCAGGAACTGCAGGATTTGGATCGTAATACTTAATTCTTCCATCTTTATCATAGTAACCAGCTCGTCCTGTTTGAGCGTCTACTCCAGCATATTCAAACATTCTCCACACCCCTAATGGCTCACCAACTATAGCCGAATTAGTTCCTAAAATATCAGAACCTGCTAATGCCTCAACATTGTTTTTAACGGTAGTGAAATTAAAAGAAGATGTCCATGTAAAGTTTTTCTTTATGATATTGCTAGTGTTTATTTGCAATTCAATCCCTTGATTTCTCATCGAACCAATGTTTGTCATAATCGCAGATCCGGGAATCCCTGCAACGCGAATAACAGGAGCATTTAATATCATATCACTAATATCCGTTCTCCATAAGTCGAAAGAGATATTAATCCTATTATTAACGAATCCAGCATCAAAACCGATATCACTTTTCTTTACTCTTTCCCATTGTAAGCCGTCATTCCCAATAACACTTCTTCCTACGCCGTTAATGTCAGCATACTGTCCTCCAGCAAACAAAGTTCTTGATTCATAAGGGCCAACGTTGCTATTTCCTACTATACCCCAACTTGCTCTAAGTTTCAAGTTACTAAGTTCACTAAACCCTTTCATAAAGTTCTCTTCACTTAATCTCCAGGCAGCTGAAACTCCTGGAAAATACCCAACACGATTGTTCTTGCTAAATCCAGAGTACGCATCGGTTCTGAAAGAAGCTTCGAAAATGTAACGACCTTTATAACTATAATTGAAACGTCCAAACGTACTACTATTACCTCTTGAATTCATGGTACCTCCTGACATTTGCTCAGTGAAAAGACCATCCAATACATTTTGGTAGGTATCGAAAACAAAATCGCTAGCACCTACATATAAATCCTGATATTTACGCTTCTGGTATTCTAACCCTGCCATTAACCCAATTTCGTGATCTTTAACAACAAAATTATAATTAACATAATTCTGCCAGTTCCATTGTTTGATAAAAACAATATTATCCTGAACCATACCATTGTATGCAAACCCTAATCCGGAGATTGAAGGATGGCTATACTGATCTTCGAAGTTATTTAAATTATCAATGCTATATTTTGTTGTAAATTTCAACCCTTTAATAGGAGTAATTTCAGCGAAAACACTTCCTAATACACGTTCAGAAGTATTATTATTTCTTTGCAGATTAATAGTTGCAGTAGGATGATTAAATGCATTTAAATATGTATTTGCTCCATTATATGAATATGTGTTATTTCCACGAGCAAGTCTTCCATTTGCATCCAACGCATACTCACCATCAATCTTCTCAGGTACATTTGGCGGTGCATTGTAACCAGCAACAGTAACACCCGCTAAATATCCATCAGATAGCACTCCACTATTCTTTGTATTTGAATAATTAGCTGAAATACCAACCTTTAACCAATCATTTGCTTGTACATCGGCATTTAACCTAACAGACGCACGATTTAATTCATTTCCAATAACAATGCCTTTCTGATCAGTCCAATCTACCGACCCGTACAAACTACTTTTTTTGGTTCCTGCAGTAATAGAAACGTTGTGATTCTGAGTAAGTCCGTCTCTGAAAATGAGATCCAACCAATTTGTTTCTGTTCTGTTAGCATCCCAATCAGCTAATTTAACATTAGCGCCATAGGTGTTAGCTGCTTTTTCATTGGTAATATCGATAAAATCTTGAGCATTCAACAACTTTGGCAAACGAACTGCTGATGAAGAACCCATATATCCATTATAAGAAACAGTCGCTTTTCCATCTTTACCTCTTTTGGTTGAGATAACCAATACACCGTTGGCTGCACGTGAGCCATATAATGCAGCAGCAGCAGCATCTTTCAACACCTCTATAGACTCAATGTCATTAGGGTTAATAGTTGCCATTGGATTAAATCGGGTTCCATTACCTGAGTTAAATACATTTAAGTTAGATGTTTCTGTAATAGGCACACCATCAATAACAACTAAAGGCTGTGATGACAATGAAACAGAGTTTGTACCACGAACCCGGATACTTATACCATCTGCTAAAAGACCAGAAGATTGTGTAATCTGTACACCTGCAGTTTTTCCAGCAAGTGCTTGGTCAAAGCTCTGTACAGGCAGGTTGTTTAATTGATCCCCCTTCACCTGTGAGATAGCCCCTGACAACGATGATTTTTTCATTGTACCACCAAAAGCTGTAACCACAACCTCATCAATCACTAAAGCATCCGACTCCAATTTCACCGTCATGTTGTTCGCAGCTTCCACCTCAACGGTTTTCATACCGACGTACGAAATGACAAGAGTTTTTGCATTGCCCTGCAAACTAATTTTAAAGACCCCATCAGCATCTGTAATTGTTCCGTTAGTAGTCGCTTTAACAATCACAGTAGCACCAATAATTGGTTGCCCATCGTCCGCCGAAATCACTTTTCCTGTAACGGATTTTGATTGAGCATTAACCAAACCTACGCCTATCATAAACAGACAGGCCAATAAGAACGTTAGTTTTCTCATAAATTTACATTTTGTTTATTAATCTTTAATTTGCGCATTCTTACTTTTCCCAATAAAAGATTGCAAAAGTAAACTAATAAAATTTAATACACAAGAGTTTTTGTTGACAAAAAGGAAAAATATACAAGATATTTCTGACATTTTCACATCCAGTTAACACAAAAAAACATCTAAATGAAAAACCAATCATTTTCACATAACACAAATTAACAACATAAACTCTTTATTTACAATTAATTAGTCAGAAACACAAATTAACACTAATTAAGCAAAGTACATTGTCAGTATTTATCCTTTAGTTTAAACAAACTATCACATTTAACATCTCATTGCTTTTAAAACACAAAAAAAATTTCATTAAGAAACTTATAAAACATCAAGAATCCGCCATTCCACTATCAAATCATAAATAAAACCACCTAAAACAATCATAATTGCCAACAATATAGACAAAAAAAAGATTGCTAACCGAAGTCAACAATCTTTCTTATTAGCCAATATATATTCAAAGCATTAAGCAACTATCTTTTTATAAACCCCAACATCAGAAGTAAGCTTTCCTCATTCTTCCATTTTATTTTATTCTCCTTTACAAACTTTTTATAGTCAGCCATCCTACTTGCCGGAATTAGTTTTTCAACCTCTACCTTAGAGGCCCTAACAACATTCCCATCAATTATAAAATAATACTCAGTTTTTAAGGGCAACATACGCCCTTCCTGCTTTTCTAATACCAACTGACGATGATTTAGATTACTTAGGCCTCCGATTTCAATCGAAGACAGCTTATTCACAGCTGAGGTTGTAGAACTCATACCATAAGCACCTGTATTTGAAACCAGAGCATCGAAATCACCGAGAGTTAAAACGACCAAATAATCCCCTGATAGCTTTCCTGCAATTTTTGCAAGCCGACCATCTATTGGAAGAAAATTATCATCTCCAATTTGAACCCCTGCAATTTTATTATTGTCGACATGGTAAATTAATCCATCTTTTTCATAATGCAACACACTACCTAGCAAGTGAATGTTGAACTGCATCGAAGTTTTACCATTATCCTTAAAAACTAAAGTACCCTCTTTAAAATCGCCATACAAATATGGCCATTTTGTAGTAGGCTCATATTTTTGAGCATTTAGCACCACAAAGGGCAACAAAAAGAACAAAATTAATCTATTTGTTTTCATAACTACAGAAATTTAATTTATTAATATCTTCATTGGTTTTATCGAATCGGCATCTACTTTAAGCAGATAATATCCTTTCTGAACAATTATATTACTTAAATAATTTACTCCTTTATTTAGTATTGAACTGTATATTTTGGAACCTGTCAGAGTATAGAGATTATAAGAAAGAGTCGGACAATCACAGTTCAAATATATCTTATTCTCACTATAAACTAACATTTTGTTTTCAAACACTCCATCATCAACAGCTGTAGATGACTCAAGAACATCAATAACAAACTGTTTCTCATAGGATTGTTGATTTCCTACGTTCGTCACCTTTACAGTAACCGGAACAGACTCATCCTCAACACTAAAAGGCATTTTTGTCTTTAAATAACCATCTTCGACATAGAAAGCACTCTCTAGATAATCATGTAACAAAACACTATATGCACCTTTAAGTTCATACTGATAAACAGGGTCTACAGCCTCGCTATCAATAGTAATTGCACCAACAATTGTGCCAGCAGGCTTATTGGCTTCGACCGTAAGATTACTCAAAAAAATATCAGAAGGAGCAAGTGATGGTGCTCTCACACCAACTATCAATTGTTGATTCTTTGTATAGTCATTTTCACCGTCTTTTATATTATTAATTGTATAGTATCCATTATTAGCTCCACCCCAACCCCAATTTATATGATACATGTTGTTTCCATCGTAACCATCAAGATTGAATGCATGACCGGGATTACCAAGCCCATCGTTCCCCGAATAAATAACCGCCCTTCCATGCATAAGTTCGTTTTTAATAAGATCTTCCCAAATATCAGCAGATTCAGCTCTTCCGTATAGCTTTACAGCATTAGGATATTTAAAATATGTTTTCAATGCATTAGGTACGTAACTTGTTTGGGTACCAGATCCGGAAGCGGAATAACCCATTCTTACAGAAACACCACACTGATAAAGCAACTTAGCAGCAGCATCTTTATTATCTGCTCCAGAAATTATCAAGCTCCAGTTGTAAAGCGGCTCACTATTATAATCAATTGACAAATTTCCATAAGGAGCACAATAGTAGCTAAAAGCTCCGGCAGGTCTCTCTGGATAAGCTGGCACTGTCATAGCCTGAGCCATGGCCACCGCTACACACCCCACAACAGCTCTACCATCCGTAGAGGTCGGACAATACTTATTCCACGGATTTGACTGATTGAATTTAACCTTAATTAAAGGTTCAACAACATCCTCTTGTGTTACAGAACTAACTTTTGCCGGCAACGACTCCCACTGTGGATGCACATCACGATTATTTATTCGCGAAACAGCATATACCTGTTTTGCATATTCGTTCAACCAAAACATAACAGACTCCGGCTGACGATCAAGAACGTACTCTCCCGATTTAGAATAAGCTATAATTGGCTGCACGGCATCATCTGCCGACACTAACATCCAACCACCGGATCGCATATTTATTACATAAAATGCTACAATGTCATTATATTTAAATTGCCTTATATTACCAACCTGGCTATCATCAAATCCTTTGTAAGCAGCAAAATCATCCAGTTTTGATTCAAGTTGTTCTTTTGTAACGACTTTTGAATACGCATGCATGGAGAATGCAACGCAACATAGCAAAATATAAATACCTTTTTTACACATAAATTTCATTTTTACTTAAAAGCAAAGGTAAAAAAAAAGAAGGACTGATAAAATACAGCCCTTCTTTTATGCACACATTTAACAATAATTATTTCATTTTATGAAAGGCACTTATCACTTTTTTATCAGTAATTGGTACCATTCTTGCAGCATTTGCTTTTTTGGATTTTTGATTCTTAGCAACTCTTGCTCCTGCAGCTACTTTTGGTGTAAACACAGCGGGTTTGAATTTATCATAAAATGATAATTTATCGGTCAATGGATTGTAAACTACTAACGCGAGTTCGCTGCCAGTTATAGTTCCATCTGCATTTAAATCAAACGCAATGGTTTCTGCACTGGAATTCACATAGTTATACAAATACATTTCGTAAGACACTCCATTTATCGTTGTAACTCCTAATGAATCAAATGGAGTCATGTAGAATTTACGGGTATCTAAGTTATAAGTTGCAGATATTTCTGCACCCGGCAATACAAAATCTTTTATAATTAGTTTATTTGGCTCAGTATCTTCAACAGAACTAAAATCACCATTATCATAGTTAATACCATCATAAGTTGATACTCCACTGAAATTAAAGTTACCTATAACTAAAGATTTCGTAAACTTAAACAACGTCCATTTTACATCTGTTTTTGTATATGCAGCATTCGGATTTCCCCAAACATCAAACACAACACCAGCCTTGATATTTAAATTAACTCCATCTCCAAACGCAGGTGCTTCTGGCAATGCGAACTTAAGCGATGCACCTGCAACGCTCCAGTTAGCTGCCGCTAACAGGACAGTAGAAGTTTTAGTAGCAGTAGAATAAATAACACTTAAGTCACCCGTTTTTACATTTTTTGCTACTCTGTAAATATTCTGATCAAATGTTACGATCCCTTCGAATTTAGTCCAATCCAGAAAAGTACTACCCACAGCTGGAGATACAAAATAGCTATCCTTTATTTCGAAAGCAGATGTAGCAACACGATAACGAACACCCACCTGAGCACCAGTTGTAGGACTAAATCCTTTTGAAGTGTACGCATTACATGTATTTCCAAAAACATCTGTAAAAGCACCAGCCTCCCAGTTTATATTAACAAATGCACCAGCAGGAGCATCTGGAGTTGAAACAGTTACAACATTACTATTGATTACTATATTTTCGTTTGGCAACTCAACAACAACAGGATTTGCTACATCAAATTCCTTATAATAGGTAGCAGTTACTTTTGCAGTAGATCTTACAATCTTTTCAGAAAAAGTAATGGCTGCTGATTTAGTAGCCGCTGTACCGGCAAAAGTAGTTGGACCAGGTTTTTTTGCATCAGTTGTTTTTACTGTTGCTCTAGCTACCTGACCTACTATACCCTCTTTATTAGCTGCAACAGCATATATCTGATATGTTGTATTAGGCAACAGAAGCGGCACCCCTGCTGCTGTACGCATATTCGAAACAAAAGTAGGATTCTTTGTTGTATTCAACACTGCATTTACAACACCTTTATAATTATTACCTTTTAGCAGATTTGAAGCCACAATATCAATAGGTTCTTCAGTTTGTTGAACAACATAAGAATAATAAACGGCACCACTACCAGGAGTTAGGGTCAATGTAAAGGTTGAGTCTGTAACCTCTGTGGCACTTACAGTGATAGCAGGACCATCTCCATAATTTTCAGGAACATATTCTTCAAAAGTTGTACAGCCAACAAAAAGAAGCGTTGACATCAGTACATATATAAGTTTTTTCATATCTATATTATTTTATTATTGATATTTATTTTTTAAGAACTGTACCGCTTTGATAAATATTATACCAACCGGCTGAAACAGTTGCTGCTGCATCACTGTAAACATGTGAACCGAACTCGTCTTTTATGGTGATAGTACCATCGGCAGCAATTTCGCCGGTAATAAAGCCTCCAGTAGGAATATCTTCTGCTCCATCAGGGCCATAAAATCCTTCAAGAAGAATCTTAGGATTTGAAGTGCTTGTCGAAACAATTTGTGCAACAGGAATCTTAATTTCGGTCTTTTCTGCGTTAACAACACCATAAATTGGGGTTGCAGGACTTGAACCTCCATTTACAAAATTTGTAATCCACACTTTTGTTAAATCTGATGCATCTTTAGCAATTGTCACTTTCCATTCTTCAGCACCATTAAAGTAAGAAGTACCTTTAGCAGTTAAATCGCCAAGAATAAACAACAATGGGTGCTCATTATCAGTCAATGTCAAAGTTAACAATTTACTATCACCTAAATTAACCCCAACAGGAGAACTTAACTTAATAGAGACCTTAACATCCCCATCAAATGTTGAATTATCAACAAGTGCTAATTTTATATACTGAGTGGGTGCATCTTTTGTAAATGTCAACTTTTTTGAAGAGTTCAAAACTGTAAAATTCTTTCCCTCTGTAGCCGTTGATCCTTCAGTTACAAATTCAAAATCCACTGTTGTAGCGATTCCGCTAAGCGATGTAAGCAGTACAGGAATATCAATAGTTCCCTTTTCTTCACCGACACTTACCGCAGCACTTCTAAATGCCACAAAAGCATCTCCATCATTAAATTCAGGAGCCTTATTTAAGTCATCACAAGCTGTAAAGAGCAGTACTCCCGCAGTAAATGCCAAAATATATTTTAATATTTTCATAATTTTATACTCTTAAATAATTAATATTGATCATTTTGAACCATGTTAGGATTTGCATCCATTTCTCTCTTAGGTATCGGCAATGCCCAGAAATGACTAGGGAAAGTAATATCTTTTGTTGCTATAGCCCCATCGTAATCGGTACGCACTAAAGAAGTTTGTGTGCGAGCATAATCATAAATAATATGACCTTCAAATGCTAATTCCTTCTGACGTTCTTTAAAGATAGTAGTAGCTGAAGCAGAAACAGGAGTCGCTCCTCTGTTCGAAGTTATTTTCAGCAAATCAGCATCTGCTGTAACTCCGGGAATAACTGCCCCCCTATAAATAGCCTCAGCACGATTAAGATACATTTCGGAAAGACGTAGAACAACTGTATTACTCTCCAATGGATTTGTCCCTGCTTTTCCGGCATACTTTAACGTCCAGAAATGATCAGGAGCATCAGCATGCGAAATAAACAAGTCACCACGAACATCTTCTGTTTCATATAAATTACGCAAATCGGCAGTTGAAGCCACATCGGCATAACCTCCAGGAGTAGTTAACCAGCTGATAACATCCCAACTTCCCCAATATGAATTTTTCTTCGAAGCAAAAACCTCAAAAATGATTTCTCCACCTTCCTGAGCTGTATTTTTAGTCCATTGACTTGCATAGTTATCTGCGGTAAACATATTATATTTTCCACTATTTATAACTTTAGTAGCATAATCTGCACTTTTTTGCCAATTTCCCATATATAAATAAACTCTTGACAACAATGCCTGAATTGCTTGTTTTGATGCAATAGCAGTCACATCAGAAACATCGGTTCGTGTATAATCATCGGCCATTATAGTTTCTGCCTCAAGCAAATCTTTTACTACCTGATCATACACTTCAGCTACAGTATTACGTGCTGGCAATGCAATTTTTGATTCCAATACTACTGGCACACCTAAGCTATTAGGCTGATAAGTAAATGGCTGAGCATAGGTACGAACTAAGTCAAAATGTGCTAAAGCCCGTAAGAACAAGCATTCAGCTTTCAGGTTGTTTAGATCATCAATAGTTACTGCACCGACTGCCTTTCCTTCGAGTTTATTTATTACATTATTTGCTGCAGAAATAACGTAATAAGCAGTATTCCAAACAGGCGAAGTAGCAGCAGATGTGAAATTCCAATTATACTCAGTGGTGTATCGTCCTGAAGTAAACTGTGTGTTAGTAGGATTTTTTGCATTTCCACCTCTTAATTCAGCACTTAAGATAAAATTGGCACCATACCAATTAACGCTTTGCAAAGGGGAATAAGCTCCTAAAACAGCGCTATTAAGCCCTTCATAATCCGATAAAACGATTTCGTTACTTTGAGTTAAAACCGGCTCTTGATTCAGAAAACCATCACATGAGGCAAATCCAAGTGAGAGGACAGCTAAACTTAATATTTTTATTTTTTTCATATCTATTTTCTTTTAGCAATTAATTAAAATGTCAAATCAATTCCTACAACAAAAGTTTTGGTCATAGGGTATATACCATAACCCATACCATCTACTCCACGTTCAGGATCCCAAAAGTCAACATCGTGGAAAGTAAATATATTCATACCACTTGCATACACTTTCAGATTAGTTATTCCAACCGGTTTAAGAATTGAAGCTGGTAAATTATATGACAATGTTACGTCCTTAATTCTTAAATAGTCACCTTTTTCAACAAAACGATCAGAAGAAAAACTATAAGAGTTTGTTGAGTTTCCAGCCACAGGCATTGGGTTAACTCCGGTATCTCCTGGTTTTTTCCAATAATTTAAAGCCGATTTCGATTGATTCATAGACATTTGATTACCATCTGACTGCAAATAACGATTCTCGATAATCAACACTTCGTTTCCAGTTTTATATTCTAACAAAGCAGTTAGAGTAAGGTTTTTCCAAGTTAATGTAGTATTAAAACCACCAGTCAATGCTGGTTCAGGACTACCTGCTTTGATATAAGCTGCTTTATTAAAATCATTAGTTAAGTCTCCTGCTTCGGTTCTCCACAATGCTTCACCGTTAACTGGGTTAACTCCATAATAATCTTTTAAATAAAATGTAAGAAAGCTTTCACCAACAATATGTTTTAGTCTCGAGTCATCAACATATGAAATCATATCATCTCCAGAAAGTTCCAGAATTTTTGATTTATTGTGAGCCAGGTTAAAACCTAAATCCCATTTAAAATCTTTTGTATCGATAACGCTTGCATCGAACTGAAACTCAATACCACTATTTGACATAGATCCTACGTTTTGAGTCGCCGAAGTAAAACCGCTTGTGCTTGATAATTGTTTGTCAAGCAACATGTCGGTAGTTTTACGTGAATACACATCTAAACTACCAGAGAATCGTTTCAGGAATGTAAAATCCAAACCAACGTTCCATGATGCATTTTTCTCCCATGACAAATTATTATTGGCAGGAGTTGAGGGCAACATTCCAGTAACACCATTATATGAACTCGTAGCATATACACCATATTGCATATAATCACTGATAGCATTATTACCATTCAACCCATAGCTTGCACGAAGTTTCAAAACATTGATATCACGAAGTTCTTTCATAAAAGATTCATTGTGTATATTCCATGAAGCACCTACCGAATAAAAAAGACCCCATTGATTATCTGCTCCGAATTTAGAGCTACCATCGTAACGAACAGAACCTTGTAAATAATATCGAGCAGCATAATTATAATCAACCACTCCAAAATAAGACATCAATGATGATGTGTTAGTTCCAAAATCTAAATCATTCGTTGAATTTCCATCTACATGATAAGGAATCTTGGGGTCAATGTTACTTGAACTTTCATACATTCCCCAATAGGTGCGGTGCGAAGCTTCCTGACCTACCAACGCCCGGAACGAATGTAAATCTGCAACACCATCGTACACCGCAGTGTTTGACATTGTTAACACACGGAACAAAGTTTGTTGTGTCTGCAAGGTAGTTTCACCTTCATTAGTCTCGGGTGCCCAGTAGCGACGTCCTTCACCAAAATTTGTTTCTGCAGCATTTGTAGTCTTAAATGTCAAACCTTTGATAGGCTTCCATTCTAAAAACATATTACCATTGAAACGGTATTGTTTTTCCCATTGCTGATCGTATTCAGCAGTTGCTCTGGGGTTTGTATTGGCATTCTCAGAAATATCCACATTATGTGTACCATCCTCATTATAGGCTGGTGTCCAAGGCAGGATAGTCATACCAGCAAAAGCCGGATTCGAATAATAAAGCGATTGCATAGGAACGTCTTGTCCATACATATATCCAGTATTTACTCTGGCACCAAATTTCAATTTACTGGTAAGCTCATGATCAATGTTTACACGTGCCTGCATTTTCTCAAACTTCACACCATAATAAACTCCTTCGTTTTTGTGGTAAGAAAAAGAACTATACATTTGAGTTTTTGCAGATCCACCCTGAGCATTAATTTCATATTCCTGCATTTTGCCTAAACGCGTAAAATGATCCATCCAATTGGTTTGGTCTCTTGTCAGAAATTCATAAGGTCTATAATAAGTTCCTGTGGGATCATCAGGATTTTTACCTGAATTGATTGCAGCCTGACGCTGATAACCCAACAATTCTGCAGGAGACATGATTCCAAAGTTATTATCATTGGCTAACTGTGAAAAGCCCATTTTTGCTCTAGCTGTCAATTTACTTTTTGCATCTTTCCCCGATTTTGTTGTAATCAAGATTACACCGTTTGCAGCACGTGAACCATACACTGAGGCTGCAGCAGCATCTTTCAGAACTGTTACACTTTCAATATCGTTAGGATTAATCATCGCAATAGCATTGCTTGTATTTGTGAATGAGCTTTGATCGCCTGTCATTACCGGAATGCCATCAACAACATAGAGTGGTTCATTACTTGCATTCACAGAACTTGTACCACGAATACGGATACTTGTTGACGACCCTGGCTGTCCAGACTGAGATGTTATGGAAACACCCGCCAATTTACCAGCAAGCATTTTATCAACTGAAGATCCGGGTATTTCAGCTATTTGAGAGCTAGACACGCTTGTTATCGAACCCGTTTTAGCTTCACGACGAACAGTTCCATAACCAACCACCACTAACTCATCCAATCCCTGAGTATCTGAAGATAAGACAATAGATAATACAGATTTAATCTCAACCTCCTGAGCCTGCATACCTATGTAAGAGACTTGCAATACTTTTGCCGAAGCAGGAATATTGGAAATACTAAATTTTCCATCAAAATCAGAAACAGTACCAAGAGTTGTACCTTTTACTAAAATTGAGGCTCCAATAACAGGTTGCCCATCTTCTGCCGAGAGTACCTTACCCGACACTGTACGAGATTGAGCATTAACCAAACCTACGCCTATCAGAAACAGACAGGCCAATAAGAACGTTAGTTTTCTCATAAATTTACATTTTGTTTATTAATCATTAATTTGCGATTTTTATTTTCGTGTTTCAATTGAAGATGAATGCAAAAATAGAACATTAAAAATTAAAAAACAAGCGATTTTGCTGACAAAGAGAAAAAATATACAAAAAAAAACTATCAAAATGATTATTTTCATCCTGAATAACTTTAACAAACCTTCTGTTTCACTTTGCAACAACAAATAAATTTAGACATTATTTCACTGCATGCGTGCACTTTACATAAAATTAAATAAAAACACATCTACATCAATACAATTGTAAGTTAAAGCGAGTATTTAAATAGAAATTGAAAGTTTAATTTAAGACACAAGCTCGGATTTAACATTTAGCGAATCAAAATATTTACAAACTAACGAGAATTATCTTTATTTTATAGCAAAATGAAGATGTTTCTAAAAAACTGTAAGTTGATATTCGAGGATAGTTTCTGTTTTATCCATCCAAAAACATGCTTATGAAAACTAAAAAAATCATAACAAGCCATATCCTTTAGATTTCAATTCTACATCAACAATTAAATATATATTCAAAAAAACAGGCATTGTTTCACAACTTTCCACCTAACGATTTGTTGTATTATAAATTCAAATAATTTAATTCAAAAAAAAACTTATGGGTAAAATTTCAGATGCAGTTAAACCTGGTGTTGTTACCGGCGCCGATCTGCAATTCATTTTTAAGGTCGCTAAAGAAGCAGGATTTGCTATCCCTGCAGTGAATGTAGTAGGTTCATCGACTGTAAATGCTGTTATCGAAGCAGCTAAAGTGGCTAATGCACCGGTTATGATACAATTCTCGAACGGAGGCGCAGCTTTTAATGCAGGCAAAGGTTTAAAACTTGAAGGACAACAAGCGGCTATCCTGGGTGCAATCGCAGGAGCGAAACATATTCACACACTGGCCGAAGCCTACGGCGTACATGTAATACTACATACCGACCATGCAGCGAAAAAACTGCTACCCTGGATAGATGGACTGCTGGATGCGAGTGAAAAAAACTTTGCCGAAACCGGTAAGCCTTTGTTTAGTTCACATATGCTCGATCTATCAGAAGAACCGCTCGAAGAAAATATCGAGATCAGCAAACGTTACCTCGAACGCATGAGCAAAATGGGCATGACACTCGAAATTGAATTGGGTATCACCGGAGGCGAAGAAGATGGTGTGGACAACAGTGGCGTGGACAACAGCCTGCTTTACACTCAGCCAGAAGATGTATATTATGCTTACAAAGAATTAAGCAAGGTGTCACCTAATTTCACTATTGCTGCTTCGTTTGGAAATGTGCACGGCGTTTACAAACCAGGAAACGTAAAATTGATGCCGGTTATTCTTAAAAACTCACAGGAATATATCAAAGCAAAAGATGGCTTATCAACAGAACATCCGGTAAGTTTTGTATTCCATGGTGGCTCAGGCTCGACACACGAAGAAATTCGCGAAGCCATTGGTTATGGTGTAGTGAAAATGAATATCGACACCGACACACAATGGGCATATTGGGATGGCGTTCGTGGTTTTGAAGCTAAAAACCGTGATTATTTACAAGGTCAAATCGGAAATCCGGAAGGTGCCGAAAAACCTAACAAGAAATTCTACGATCCACGTGTGTGGTTACGCAAGGGTGAAGAATCGTTGATTGCCCGTCTACAAGTGGCATTTGAGGATTTGAATGCCATTAATAGCATTTAACTAATTAACGATTGACAATTGACAGTTGACAGTTGACAATTAAAGATATTTATAAAATAAAAAAGGTCGTTTCAGTTAAGAAACGACCTTTTTATTTGTAATTGTAAATCGGAAATTTATGCTTTTCCTGCACTACCCAATACATTTACTGTTTTGTGGGCATACAATTTTTTCAATTCATCACGAGCTGGTCCTAAGTATTTACGTGGATCGAATTCGCCTGGCTTGGTAGCCATTACTTCGCGAACGGCAGCTGTCATTGCCAAACGTCCGTCTGAATCGATATTAATTTTACATACAGCCAAACTAGCAGCACGACGCAATTGTTCTTCGGGAATACCGATTGAATCCTTCAGATCGCCACCGTATTTATTGATAGTAGCCACATATTCCTGTGGAACAGAAGAAGAACCGTGTAATACGATAGGGAATCCGGGAATCTGTGCCTCAATTGCTTCGAGGATGTCGAAACGCAATGGTGGTGGAACAAGAATTCCGTTTTCGTCGCGTGTACATTGAGCAGGCGTAAATTTGTTAGCACCATGAGAAGTACCAATTGAAATAGCCAATGAATCGACACCGGTACGGGTAACGAAATCGATTACTTCTTCAGGTTGAGTATAAGTATGGTGTTCGGCCACTACATCGTCTTCAACGCCTGCCAACACGCCAAGTTCGCCTTCGACACTTACATTGTGCGAGTGAGCGTATTCAACCACTTTTTTAGTTAGGGCAATGTTTTCTTCGTAAGGAAGGTGCGAACCATCGATCATAACCGAAGAGAAACCTGAGTCGATACAGTTTTTGCAAAGTTCGAAGCTATCGCCATGATCGAGGTGCAAAACAACAGGAATGTTACAACCCAACTCTTTTGCATATTCCACAGCACCCTGCGCCAGGAAACGAAGCAAAGTTTGATTGGCATATTTGCGTGCGCCACTCGACACCTGAAGAATAACAGGCGATTTTGTTTCGACACAAGCAGCTATAATAGCCTGCATCTGCTCAAGATTGTTAAAATTGAAAGCCGGAATAGCGTATTTGCCTTCAATCGCTTTTTTGAATAAGTCATTAGTATTGACCAATCCAAGTTCTGAATAATGTACCATATTGATTGATAATTTATTGATTGATAATTTGACTGCAAAAGTACTATTTTTTTATTAATTATAAAAAGAAACACCCTTGCTGAACGATAAAATGTAAGATATTTTAAACAAATAAAATAAATGATGTTTTTTTGCATATTTAAGCACTGTTTATAAGAAACTTGCACCTAAACCCGAAAAAAAAACTCCGATGCACTTGCAAATGATTTATGATTTTATAACTTTGTAGCGAATTAAATTGAATTTTTGTATTAATTTAAAAAGAATTATGCCATGGGATTATTGAAAGAGTTTAAAGAATTTGCCATGCGTGGCAATGTAATTGATTTAGCAGTAGGTGTGATTATTGGTGGCGCTTTCGGAAAAATCATTGCTTCGTTGGTAGCCGATGTGATTATGCCTCCTATTGGTTTGTTGGTTGGCGGCGTTAACTTCACCGATTTAAAATGGGAAATGAAAGGCGCTGAAATAGTTGACGGCGTAGAAAAAGCAGCAGTAACAATGAATTACGGCAATTTCCTGCAGGTAAGTTTTGACTTCATCATTGTCGCCTTTTGTATCTTTTTGTTCATTAAAGGTATGAACAGGTTAAGTACAAAGAAAGCAGAAGCCCCTGCAGCGCCCGCACCTCCTCCTGCTCCTTCGAAAGAAGAGCTTTTACTTGCCGAAATCCGGGATTTACTGAAAGAAAAAAAATAAGAACTTTTGTTATGTAAAAAAGCACTGAAAAACGCTGTAAAAAACATCAGTGTTTTTCAGTGCTTTTTGTTTTGTTTTTTAGTTATAATAATTTACAAGCCACAAAACAAAAACACCCAAGCTGCTTTGCAAAACACAGAAAAGAAAATCCGTCTGTTATTTAAACCATTTTCATCGGGAAAATGGGACAAGTTGGTCGATTTTTGTTTGCATCGGTGTTCGGCGCACTCTATTTTTGCATCATAATTTTTAAAAAACATATTTTTATGCAAAATGAAATAAAAAACTCGTTTCGTTCGGGTTACACAAAAGGATTAGGGTTTGGACTATTGCTTATGCTTATCGGCATTGTTTTTTTGGGCGTAAATTTTGGGTTTGTAACCCATGAAGCAAGACATATATTAATATCGTGGCCCATGCTACTGATTGTGATTGGCACTTTCAATATCATAAAGAAACGCAATTTTTCTGCCACAATATTAATTATCATTGGTGGATTTTTTCTTATCCCAAGAATTGTTGATGCCTATCCCGCCTACTTCCCCGGAATAAACGGGAACTTTACACACACTTACTGGCCGCTGTTATTGATTGCCGCAGGTATACTTTTAATTGTAAGCAAACTTATTGGCCGAAATTACGGATTTGCCGATTACAAAGACTTCGAATATAAACATCATCAAAAACATCATCATTACAAAACCAACAACATCAATGGATTTTCGAAAAACAGCATTTTCGGCTCCGGCGAACACATTGTTTTAGATCCCGAATTTAAGGGGGGTGAATTGAATGCTGTTTTCGGAGGCATTACGCTCGATTTACGCAAAACAAATTTGGCTGAAGGTGAAACTGTGCTCGAAATCAACGCTGTTTTCGGAGGGGTAACCATAATAGTACCGCCCGAATGGCTTGTAGAAACTCATTTGGATGCCGTATTTGGCGGATTCGAAGATAAACGCTTTAAATTGGACGCTATAGATTCGAGCAAAAAACTTGTCATCGTTGGTGCATGTGTATTTGGAGGTGGGGAACTGAGAGACTAAAATATAGGAATTCTCTTTTTTAAGTAATTCTAAAAACAAACCTATGTTTCAGTCGTACTTTGATAAAAATTTTAAATTTTGGCAATACTTAGTGCTGTGGAGTTTGTTTGCATTGCTGCAAAGCGTTTGCTATCTCTCATTCATTCCACAGCCACCGGCAATTATTTTTATTGATGCATCAGCACATGCATTTATTTACGCCATCATTGGCATACTCTTGTGGAGTGTGATCAGGTACGGTAATTTTGGAGCGCTTCCCGGCTTTCAGCGAACCATTAACTACGCTGCACTTGCCATACTTTTTATAGCAATCAATGTAGGCGCCGGATATAGTATACAGTGGTTGATGGGAGATGAAATACTGAAAAGCTTTCAACCTTTCATTTATCTGAGGGGATTTATTTCGGTGTTGGTGTATTATGCCATGGTGCAATATTTCCGTTACCGGCTTTTAAGAGAAACTGAACAGGAAACTGAACCTGAAACCACTATGCCTGCAATAGCAAGCGTAACAACCGAAGCAACTGAGTCGGAAACCGAAACGACAGAAAAGCTTGAACGCATAGCGGTAAAGAGCGGGCAAAAAATTCATGTAATAATGATCCCCGATATTGTATATCTGCAAGCTGATGGCGATTATGTGCTTATATTTACAATGACCGGCAAGTACCTGAAAGAACAAACCATGAAATACTTCGAGGAACATCTACCGACATCTCAGTTTGCAAGGGTACATCGCTCCTGTATCGTCAACCTCGAAGCCATTTCGCGCATCGAACTATACGAGAAACAAAGTCAGCAACTGACCCTTAAAAATGGTCATCAAATAAAAACCAGTCAGGCCGGATACAAGTTGCTCAGACAAAAACTGAATTTGTAAAAAAGTTTCGGGTTTCGAGTTTCGAGTTTCGAGTTTCGAGTTTCGAGTTTCGGGTTTCGGGTTTCGGGTTTCGGGTTTCGGGTTCGTAAACGCTTCAACAGTTCAACGCTTCAACAGTTCAACGTTTCGGGTTTCAGGTTCATTTTGGGCACTTCTCCGTCGATCCTTTTTACTACTCCGGAGTACTTAATTTGTACTCCGCCGATCCTTTTTACTACCCGAGAGTACTTAATTTGTACTCCATCGATCCTTTTTACTACTACCGAGTACTTAATTTGTACTCCATCGATCCTTTTTACTGCCCGGGAGTACTTAATTTGTACTCCGCCGATCCTTTTTACTACTCCAGAGTACTTATTT
>CAYMHE010000032.1:1619-27199 GCA_964390175.1 uncultured Paludibacter sp. | reverse complement strand
GTCGACTAACGGAGTGCAAATATATTGCTTTTATTCTGATTAAAAAACATTTGCAGTATTTTTTTTCAAAAAATGTATTTTTTCTGAATTTTATTTAGTTGTTTTTTGGATTATCAATTCCATTTGGCCTATTGTAAGGTTTCGTCCTACTATTACGCCTTTATTATTTATGAATACAGTTGCCGGAATTGCATTAACAGCATACAATTTTGCACCTTCACATTTCCAACCTTTTAAGTCAGAGATATGTTTCCATTTTAATTGTTGTTTTTCAACTGTCGATTTCCAAGCATTCTCATCATCGTCGAGCGACACACCCAAAATTTCGAGTTTTGTTCCTTTGTATTTGTCGTAAAAGGATTTTAGTTCGGGCAAGGATTTCATACACGGGCCACACCAAGAAGCCCAAAAATCGATCAGTACAAATTCTGTTTTCCCTATTAATGAGGACAAAGCAAGACTATCGCCTGCGATTCCTGCAAGCTTAATGTCGGTAAATTGTTGCCCTACGGCTGTTTTCTTTTCAATCTGTACAGCTTCAATAATTTCAGAAATTCTTCCTTTTGCTTTTGTTTCCTGACTCATTAATTCTATAATGGTTTCCTTTTCTTGTATCGACATACCATAGAATGATGACTCAAAGATAAATGAACCTACAATTGTGTTTACATTTTCGGTTGAATACCGAATATCAATAGCAACTTCCTCTTTGTTCAGCTTTTCGATTTCTATTTCTGCATTTTTCTTTTCTTCTTGTTGTGCAGTGCTGTCGTTGAGGGTTTTATAAATAGTATCGGCACGTTCGTACAATTTTTGTTTATCGTACTGATAGGTTTGAAGTATGTCGTTTTGAGCAGTTCCGTTAATACTCAACATACCCAAACTATCGATAGAGACATTGATCTTTCCGCTTTCGAGCACAAATGGCTGGCGTATGCGCTCACCCGATGGAAGTTCGCAAAAAATATACGCTATTCTTGCACTATCGCAAACTCCTTCGAACACAAATCCACCGTTTTCTATTTTCACACTATCGGTCGAAACCCACACCCTATTGATACGTTCTTTGATAAAAACGGTCTGTCCGTTCATTTCTGCATCGGCAGTTGTACCTTCAATTTTATACTTTGAACTATTGCAACCAATCAACAGAACTGCTGATAATAAGGCAAATATGATTTTTTTCATCTTTTACATTTTTAGATTTAAAAAAATAGTTTTGAAAGTCAACCGAATGGTGATAACTTTGCCTGCAAAGATGCAAAATATTTTTAATAAATTACCTATTCTTTAGTCAAATATATCGCATGCAGGCAATTTCAAAAACAATAACAGATTGGTATCGGCAGAACAAGCGCGAATTACCGTGGCGCGACATTAAGGATGCCTACAAAATATGGATCTCGGAAATCATTTTGCAGCAAACCCGCGTCAATCAGGGCATGAACTACTACCTGCGTTTCGTGGAACGTTTTCCCGATGTAAAATCGCTTGCGAATGCTGATGAAGAAGAGGTGCTTAGGTACTGGCAGGGGCTTGGGTATTATTCACGTGCAAGAAATTTACACAAAGCTGCACATCAGATTGTGGATCGCCACAACGGAGTTTTCCCAACTGAATTCAGCGATATTATTACGCTGCCCGGAATTGGTGTTTACACCGCCTCGGCAATATCTTCGTTTGCCTACAATCAGCCTTATGCGGTGGTCGATGGGAATGTTTACAGAGTATTGGCCCGCTATTTTGGGATTGAAACTCCTATTGATACTCCAAAAGGCATAAAACAATTTGCCGAAATGGCCAACGTAATACTTGACCATGAAAATGCAGGTTTACACAATCAGGCATTAATGGAATTCGGAGCCTTACAATGCGTCCCTGTTTCGCCCGATTGCCTTAACTGCCCACTGACGTTGAGTTGTAAAGCTGTTGAACACAAGCTCATCGCAACACTTCCGATAAAAGAGAAAAAAGTAAAAGTAAAGGAACGCTTTTTCAATTATCTATTTATAAACCTGAATGAGAATACATTTTTACAGAAAAGAACAAGTAACGATATCTGGAAAAATTTGTACGAATTTCCATTGATTGAAACGGAAAAACAAATTTCTATCGATGAGCTAACAGCTCACAATGACTTTATTGTGCTATTCAGGGATATTGAAGACATAAGTATAAGGAACATTTCGGCTCCTGTAAAACATATACTTACACATAGAATTATTTATGCAACCTTCGTAACAATCGAGATATGGAGGAGCAACAAACAACTTGAAAAATTAACAAAAACTTCACTATCTGACGTACAAAATTTTGCTGTCTCGCGATTGATTGATCTTTTTCTTCAAAACAGAGACAAATGATGATCTTTTTATGGCACAAAAAAACCAATCAGATTTTTCTGACTGGTTTTTTTATGTAAACTACCAATGGTTTATTTGGTAAAAAAATACTTCTGAACCAATGCCTCAAATTCATTATAGTCGCGATATCCAATTTCAGAAACAAAGTTCGATTTGCTATTCACAAAAACAATCGTCGGCATAGCTTCTATTTTGAAAAGTCTTGCTATCTCAGGCTCCTGATCCACATCGATCTTATAAACAAGCAATTTCCCCTTATACTTATTCTGAATAGCCTGCAAATGAGGCGCCAGCATTTTGCACGGACGACACCATACTGCATGAAAATCGAGAATTATGGGTTGATCGCCAATTCTTGTAAAAGTTTTATTTTTAGAAAAATCCCATACTTTTTGTTTAAAAAGCGCTGAATTAAGCTCCAGTATTTTTACATTTTCGGTAGTCTGCGCCGAAACACCAACGCTAATTATTAAACTTAATAGTAATAATTGAAAAGTTTTCTTCATCTTTAAAGTGTTTGTTTTAGTATTGAGTTATCTTTTATTTAATTTTTATATCTGAGTTGAATTCTACCAATACGAATAGTGGCCTTTTCAACATCATTCTGCAGCTTTTTTACATCTTTTTTTAGTATCCAAAAATCATAGGTAGCAGCAATTGCTTTTTTATCCTGATCGGAAAGATAGTAGCTAAGTTTTTTTGTACCCGTTAAATCCACCTTTATACGTTCAGCCTTGTGCTTGGCCACAAAGGCTACTATTCCACTATCTGCCTCATTTTTAAAGGTGAGCGTTTCCCAATACGTTCCATCGTTACTGAATGAATGAAAATTACCGGTTGTTGCATTAAGCGTATCGGTTTGTACGGACAAAGCCCCTGACGATACTTTTAATGATTTTTGGTTTAACTTAGTTCCTACTACGTTGCTTATGACATACAAATCAGCATTTTCATCAACATAACACTTTAAATAGTTACGGGACGTGTTTTGTTCAGTGATTTGTGATTTATAAACAAAATTTCCGAATTCTTGATAAGTTTCGTCTTTCTCAAATTTAAAAGCTTTTTGCAGGGTATCCAGTTCTGCAAGTTTTTGATGTAAAACGCTGTTAGCATATTCAAGTACCTTTGCACTTTGCCTTCTGAGAATCGTATCTTTCAGAGCGGCAGCAATCTTTCGTTTGGCCACAAGCCTTGGATAGAGAATGTTGACAGTATCAATCTGAAGCAATGCAGCATCATATTCATTTACAGCAATCAGTTGTTCAATATTTTTGAGTTTTTCATCAGCGTTCTTTTCGTCTCTGGCTCTTGAGTTACAAGAATTCAGGAAAACTACACACAGTAAAAGAGCAATAAAAGATAATTTTGTTTGCATCGGGAATAAAAAAAAGTTTTTAGAGTTGAATATCCGGATTAGCATTAAAACATTAGTCCAATTGAAAAATCCATAGCCGAAGGGTAAATTTCAACAGGCATAGTGTAATTGTGCACATTGTCATTCATATAATTATTACCTACAGCTACATTGGACAAAGCTATTTTATAGTTGATTTCGCCAAATAATTTTAAGCCTTTGTAAATAGTGTAACTAGTTCCAATGCCAAAGAAACAACCTACAGTACTGGGCGAAGTGAGCGAAAGAATATTGATATCCGGGATTTCGGTATCGGGCTGAGTAGACTTATGAACTTCGTTTGCCGAAAGAATAAATCCAGTGGTTGCACCTGCCTGTATATAATAACTCATTCTGTTGAAAGCAGGTGTATTTATTCTCAGTCCGAGTGGAATTTCAATCTGGGAATAGTTGAGTTTGTAATTACTTCTGTTTGTTGGAGTATTTAAGGATTGATTATCGAAAACATAACCTCCAAAAGCATTGTAGCTGACCCCCGACACAACAGACAGCAATGAATTAATCTCGTACTGAGCCACAATGCCTACACCGTATTTTAAAGTTGCTCCATCGGCCTGCGCGTCGTTATGATTTACTTTTAGCCAGGAAACTGAAGGAGATATTCTGACACCAAAAGAAACATCCTCGAAATTTATTTTTGAAAAATCAACAGACTGATCCCGATCACCTCTGAACTGTGCCTGAAGATGAACTGATATAAAAATAAAGATTGCTAATATAACTTTCTGTTGCATGGTCATATATTTTATATGGTTGATATTTTTTGCAAATTTAATTGATTTTTTTGAGAGGCTAAACACTCCTGTTTTTTTATATTATCTCAACTGTTTTCAGGCTGGTATTCAGCCACGGATCAAACCTTATCAATTGAAACGGTATAAGCAACTTAAAATTGCTCTAAAACTCTTACAAAAATGATTCCACTTTCAGCATAAAACGAAAAGAAAAACCGAAATGTTTTTTTATTGATTTTGCCAATATTAATATAAATTGAATATCTTTGCATATGGAATCATTTCAAAAATAGTTTTTAAATGTTGAGCAGTATAAAACAGACATTTTTATTTATCTCCATTTGTTGTTTGCTTTCTTCGTGTATCACATCGAAAAAAGTAAACTACCTTCAACCACCTGATTTTTATATTCCATCCTATAAAGATAGTATAACATTTGAGGATTACAAATTACGGGTTGGCGACCGGCTTTTCGTCAAAGTGTATTCGACCGACGAAAAAACGAATATACTTTTCAACGGAATGACAAACAATTCGCAGACAATGCTTTCAGGAGCAGGATCGGGCAGCGATTTATACACTTATCTTGTTGAAAAAAATGGAGCAATCACGTTCCCGATGATAGGCGAAATTCAAATGACCGGCCTTACACTCCGTCAGGCTACCACAAAGCTTGAAAAAGCCATCGAACCAATTTTCAAATACAGTTCGGTAGAAATGCACATCACGAATCGGTTTTTCAGTGTCTTAGGGAGTGGGAAATCTGTATTCATTGCCATGCCACAGGAAAAAATAAACATATTTAAAGCTCTTGCAATGGCCGGAGACATAGGTATTTACGGCGACCGCAAAAAGGTGAGGCTTGTAAGAGAAACTGATAAAGGATCGACAGTAAAAACATTCGATATCAGAAGTGCTGATATTATTCATTCAGAGTTCTTTTACATTCAACCCAATGACATTATTTATATACAAACAGTAAACGAGAAATTTTTCAGTATCACCAATTTACCCGGTTTTATCTCAACGGCAATTTCTACATTTTCGTTTGGAGCATTGGTATATAATCTATTGAGTACGCCAGAATCTACGCCAGAAACCACTACACCTTAAATGCGTAGTGGATTAAAAGCAAAGCGAAACAAAGACATATATGAATTAAATTTATGAGTAAAAAATTTTACATATTCTTCTTCCTTCTGCTAACAATTACAATGACTTCGTGTTATAACTACAGGAGTATAGGATTGCTACAGGAGAAAAATGCATCTCTTCCGAAGTATAAAGCATCGGAATATGTAGATTATCGTATAAGGGTGAACGATGAAATTATTTATCGTTTAATGACCTCGGATGTGACAATCTCAAAATTAATTTCATCGGACAACTCCGGTTCGTCACAAAACATGATATCCTACAGGGTCTATCCGGATGGAACAATCGATCTTCCATTCGTCAAGGGAATTCATGTTGAAGGACTTACGCTGAATGAAGCTTCGAAAGCGATTGAATTAAGATTTAAAGAACTGATACCAGATGCTGCGGTAAAACTTACATTAGCCAACAAAACGTTTACTGTAATCGGCGAAGCCGGAACAGGCGTTTATTACATAACCCGAGACAAATTCAATATTTATCAGGCACTTTCTATGTCGGGAGAATTAAATCATGCAGGGGATTATAAACGCGTAAGAATATTGCGTGAGAAAGGCAATGGTACTCAGGTACTCGAATTTGACATCAGACCCCGCAGTCTGATTGGGTCAGAGTATTACTATATTTATCCAAACGATATTATATATGTTCAAAGAGCGTCCTCAAGCTTTTACAAAATTGAAAATAGCTGGAGTAGTTTTATGGGGATAATGTCTTCATTATCGCTTTTATTTACAGTATTATATTACGGAAATCTTTAAGAATTATCTCTATTTGCATGCTGGGTTTTAACACAAAGTATTTACCCTAAAACCATATAAATTATGGATCAGAACAAAACAGATAAACCTTTCAATGATGAAGAAGGCTCTAACTTCGACATCATGGAGTGGGTACACAATTTTCTACACTACTGGTATTTATTTGTAATAGGTGTAATTATTTCCCTGGGACTGGCCCACCTGCAAAACCGAAAATGGCTGCCATCCTATAAAACATCGGGGACAATGATTATTGAGGAATACCGAACATCGAGCAGCACGCAAGCTCTGATGCAAGGTTTTGGTGTGCAATCGGGCTACAAAAACGTCGACAATCAGGTCATTATGCTTGGTTCATACGATCTGATTTCGAAAGTAGTAGATAGTTTGCCTCAGTTGAAGGTAGAATACATTTCGAAAGGAAAATTCAAAACCCGTAATCTTTATAACACTTCGCCTATCCGGATTCAATCTGATTACATAGCTCCAGTGGCCATCAATCTTATGTTTAAAATCAACCTGAATGCCAATGGCACTTACACTATAACTGCCGATGATGATAAACGGTTTAAAGAATTCAGGGCCGAAGGTAGAATTGGTGAGCACCTCATGACCAAACTGTTTTACATCACCGTCAATAATACTAACAGTTACTACAGCAACGGGGAGCTTTATTTTGTTTTCCGTGACAAAGAATCGTTGGTAGCCGACTTTTCATCTCGACTTGGATTGCAATATGTTGTTGAAGGTTCGTCTGTACTCGAAATTTCATTAGTTGGCGAAAATCCCGACAGGGATATTGACTTCATCAACAAGTTGGCGCAAACATTTTTACTCGACAATCTTGACCGAAAAAATGATGCAGCCAATAAAACAATAAACTTTATCGATACCCAATTAGCAAACATACAGCAGTCTCTTTCAGTATCGCAGGATGAGTTAACAAATTTCAGACAACGAAACCAAATTATCGATGTATCAAGCCACACTGGCGAGTTACTCGGTAAAGCGACACAATATGATAGCGAACTTTCGGCGCTAAAATTACGAGAAACCTACCTCAACTATTTATCAAGTTACTTAAAAACCAACTTAGAAGATGGATCGGTGGTAGCCCCATCAAGTTTAGGGCTGAATGAACCTATGCTAATGTCGCTCGTACAGCAAATCAACGATTTAAATCTCAAAAAAAGTGAACTAAGCGAGAAGAATTTTTATTATGCCAAATACACACGTGACATTGAAAATGTAAAAACAGCGATCAATGAAGTAGTGAAAAGCATGAGAGCCGGTATTCAGATCGAAAAAAACGAGTTCAACAACAGGAATGCTAAAGTCCAATCCGAAATTAATCAATTACCATCCAAAGAGCTGGAAATGATTTCGATTGAACGTAAGTATAAAATGGACGATTATTATTACACTTTCTTTTTACAAAAACGTGCTGAAGCCGAAATTCTTAAATCGTCGAACACACCCGATAACAATATACTCGATACAGCTCGTATAATGAGTATAACCAACGGAGGAACCAAATCAAAGACAACAATGATGTTCCTTTTGTTCGGTATTATGATACCTGCACTAATTGTGGTGCTGAAAGAATTACTAAATAACACGGTAAGATCGAGTAAGGACATAGAAAAAAATTCGGACTTTCAGGTCATTGGTATGGTAAGACACACTCAGTCATTCGACACCTTGCTTGTCCCCAAAAATCCCCGGTCGGCGTTTACCGAAGCATTTCGTGTAATTCGTACGCGCATAGAATTTATTGTACAGCGCAAGAAAAACATAATGATAGTGATCACTTCGGGAGAATCCGGAGATGGAAAAACATATTTCGGTATCAATTTGGCAGGAATATATTCAATGTCAAGCCCCAAAACAATATTGGTAGATATGGATATACGGAAACCGAGTGTCAACGAACGTTTTAATATCACAAACACCGAAGGGGTTACAAATTATTTGATAGGCCAATGTGAACTCGAAGATGTGATTCTACGTATGCCAGGAGTAGATTATGATATCTTGCCGGCTGGTACTGTACCACCCAACGCCGGCGAACTTATCAGATCCGAAAAATTACTTGACATGTTTGCAATCCTGAGAAAACAGTACGATTTTATTATTGTCGATACAAGCCCGATCGGCATTGTAGCCGATGCTTATTCGTTAGCGCAAATTTCAGATGTAAATCTTTATGTTGTGCGTAACGAAAAAACAAACAAAACCGTACTCAAGAAAATAACTACTCAGCTTAAAGCAGATAACATTAATAATTTATTTACAATAATGAACGATGTGTCGACCGAAGAAAATAAGTATTCTAAGTATTATTCAAAAAAATATACTTACGGATATAATAGTTACGGTTATATGTCAGGCTCAAAAACCAATAAAAAAAATGATTTATCCGATAAGTATTTCCAATACTATGAGGACGACAGAGATTTATAATTTGAAAATTAAATACTATTTATATAAACCAAATGAAAAAAGTTGCATTAATTACCGGAATTACCGGACAGGATGGTGCTTATTTAGCTGAATTGTTGCTAAAAAAAGGATATGTGGTGCACGGACTTAAACGTCGCTCATCGCTTTTCAATACTGACAGGATTGATCATTTGTATCAGGATCCACATGTCGACGATCGTAATTTAATTTTACATTATGGCGACATGACTGATTCGATGAACCTTACCCGGATTATTCAGGAAACACAACCCGACGAAATATATAATTTAGCGGCCATGAGCCATGTGAAGGTGAGTTTTGATACTCCCGAATATACAGCCAATGCCGATGGAATAGGAACATTGCGCATATTGGAAGCCGTTCGCTTACTCGGACTTGTGGAGAAAACACGTATTTATCAGGCATCTACCTCCGAATTGTATGGTTTGGTACAGGAAGTTCCTCAAAAAGAGAGTACTCCATTCTATCCACGTTCGCCCTATGCAGTTGCCAAAATGTATGCCTATTGGATAACAGTAAACTACCGCGAAGCCTACAATATGCATGCAAGTAACGGTATATTATTTAATCATGAATCGCCGTTGCGGGGCGAAACTTTTGTTACACGAAAAATCACCCGCGCAGCTGCCCGCATTGCCATGGGGATGCAGGAAAAATTATTTCTCGGCAATCTTTCATCGCAGCGCGACTGGGGACATGCCAAAGATTATGTAAGAGCAATGTACCTTATTTTACAACAAGATACACCTGATGATTACGTGATTGCAACCGGCATCACTACAAGAGTGCGGGAATTTGTGCGCATGGCATTTGCCGAAATTGGTATCGAAATTAAGTTCGAAGGCGAAGGAGTCGATGAAAAAGGATATATCAATTCGGTAGATGAAACCCGCTTTACTGAAAGCGTAGGAAAGGAATTTCTTGATAACATTAAATCGGTAAAAAATGCTGTTATCGAAGTGGATAGCGCTTACTTTAGACCCACCGAAGTGGAATTGCTTATCGGAGACGCCACAAAATCGCGTACGAAGCTCAACTGGACACCTGAATATGACCTGAAATCGCTCGTAGAAGACATGATGCGTTCCGACATTAAGATCATGAAAAAAGAAACTTATCTGAAAGAAGGTGGATTCAGAATATTAAATTATTTTGAATAACCCGAAAATCTGAAAATGAGATTTTAAATACATCTCGATCTTAAAAAGAAAAAAAATGGATAAAAACGCAAAAATATACATTGCCGGTCACAACGGAATGGTAGGTTCGGCAATAAAACGCAATCTGGAATCCAAAGGTTACAATAATATTGTTACTCGTTCGTTTTCCGAACTAAATTTGCTTAGCGAAAAACAAGTCATCGATTTTTTCGATGCAGAACAACCTGAATATGTGGTGCTGGCTGCAGCAAAAGTAGGTGGAATAGTTGCCAACAACACTTATCGTGCACAGTTCATCTACGAAAACATGATGATCCAAAATCATGTCATTCATCAAAGTTATACACACGGGGTAAAAAAACTGCTTTTTCTGGGATCATCCTGCATCTATCCCCGGATGGCTGAGCAACCCATACAGGAAGAAGCATTGCTCACCGGATTACTTGAACAAACCAATGAACCTTATGCTATTGCTAAAATTGCCGGTATCAAGATGTGCGAAGCCTATCATGCACAATATGGTTGTAATTTCATTTCGATAATGCCGACAAATCTGTATGGAAAAAATGATAATTACGACCTCGAAAAGTCGCATGTGCTACCTGCACTGATTCGAAAAATGGTGTTAGGAAAATACCTGAATGAAAAGAAGTGGGACGCTATTCGTACCGACCTGAACAATTTACCCATCGAAGGAGTAAATGGTTCTTATAGCGAAGATGTAATTCTGAAAGTATTCGAGAAATACGGAATAACTGAAAAAGACAATACTGTCACCATCAATTTATGGGGAACAGGTGCTCCATTGCGCGAGTTTCTGCACGTCGACGACATGGCCGATGCAAGCGTATTTCTGTTGTTGAACTATGATGCACCCGACACTACTCCATCGCATATAAATGCAGGATCAGGCGTCGATCTTTCTATTCGCGAACTATCAGAAATCGTTCGGAAAACGGTTGGATATAAGGGTGACATTTTCTGGGACAGCTCTAAACCCGATGGAACACCACGAAAACTAATGGATTCATCCCGTTTACATAATTTAGGCTGGAAACCATTGATAAGCCTCGAAGATGGAGTAAAAAGAGTTGTTGCCAATTATTTAAACGAGGTTTTAAATTAATTTTAAAGAATGAATATAGCTATCGTTGGAACCGGATATGTAGGCTTGGTATCGGGAACTTGTTTTGCCGAAATGGGTATTAATGTTACCTGCATCGACATTGATTCAAAGAAAATTCAAGGTCTGAAAAAAGGAATTATTCCGATTTATGAACCCGGACTCGAAGACATGATTCTGCGAAATGTAAAAGCCGAAAGATTACACTTCACAACCAAAATAACTGAAATTTTAGATAATGTTGATGTGGTATTCAGCGCTGTAGGAACGCCTTCGGGCGAAGATGGCAGTGCCGATTTAAAGTACGTGATTGAAGTGGCGCGCACCATTGGTCAGCACATGAAAAAATACATATTGTTGGTAACCAAAAGTACCGTTCCCGTAGGAACTGCCCGTTTGGTACGCCATACAATTCAGGAAGAGCTTGATAAAAGAGGACTTGACATTGATTTTGATGTAGCTTCCAACCCCGAATTTCTGAAAGAAGGAGATGCCATTAAAGATTTTATGAGCCCTGACCGGGTGGTGGTAGGCGTCGAAAGCGAAAAAGCAAAAGAAATGATGACCAAACTTTATCGTCCCTTTTTGCTGAACAATTTCAGGGTCATTTTTATGGATATTCCTTCGGCCGAAATGACAAAATATGCTGCCAATGCCATGCTTGCAACGCGCATTAGTTTTATGAACGACATAGCCAATTTGTGCGATTTGCTTGGTGCTGATGTAAATATGGTACGTAAAGGAATAGGCACAGATGCGCGAATTGGAAGCAAATTTCTGTATGCCGGCATTGGTTATGGTGGTTCGTGTTTTCCGAAAGATGTGAAAGCTCTGATTCAAACTGCCGAGCAAAATGGATATGACCTGAAGGTTCTAAAGGCCGTTGAAGAAGTAAATGAGAACCAAAAGCGCATTCTTTTCAGCAAATTGCTCAAGCATTTTGGAAATGCAATGGAAGGAAAGACCATAGCAGTATGGGGATTGTCATTTAAACCAAACACCGACGATGTGCGTGAAGCGCCTTCGCTGGTACTTATAAAAAAACTACTGAAAGCCGGGTGCAAAATACGCGTTTTCGATCCTGTAGCCATGCCTGAAGCCCAAAAAGCATTCGAACGATTAGGTTTCAAAGTGGATGGAAATATCTATTTTGCAAACGACATTTACGATGCTGTTTTGGATGCCGATGCTTTAATGCTTGTGACCGAGTGGAAAGAATTCAGAATGCCAAGCTGGGGAGTGGTTCGGAAAAGCATGAAAGGTAACATCATTCTTGACGGACGAAATATATATGACGCTGACGAACTTACAGACTACGGATTTACATATGACTGTATCGGTGGTTGATTCAAGATACTAAATTCAACATAAGCCTTTAGTTTCCGCACAAGTTGCTTGCTAAAGGTTTTTTTCGTTTTAGCTCTTTGATTTTCAAACCTAAATAGTCAAAAAATTGTTACATGATTAAAACAAAAATTTATGAATTATAAAATTGCCTTTTTCGACACAAAACCATACGATGAAGTCTCATTTAATCAGATAAATCAGAAATTCGGGTTTGAAATTAAATACTTCAAAGGACATTTAAACATCAACAATGTTCCACTTACAAAAGGGTTTGATGCAGTTTGTATTTTTGTAAATGCAGTTGCCGATGCCGAAGTGATTGATGAACTAGCTAAAAACGATGTTAAAGTTATTGCGTTGCGCTGTGCAGGTTACAACAATGTGGATCTGAATGCAGCGAAAAACAGGATAAAAGTGGTAAGAGTACCCGCCTATTCGCCCTACGCTGTGGCCGAACATACACTTGCTTTAATGCTGACGCTCAACCGAAAAACTCACAAAGCTTACAATCGTACCCGTGAAGGAAACTTTGCTTTGAACGGTTTGATGGGTTTTGATATGCACGGAAAAACTGCCGGAATCATTGGAACAGGCAAAATTTCGAAAATTCTTATTCAAACTTTAAGAAGCATGGGACTTAAAGTCATCGCTTATGATATTTTTCCGGATTATGCATTCGCCGAAAAATATGAAATTGAATACAGCAGTCTTGATCACTTATACGCTAATGCCGACATTATTTCGCTTCACTGCCCTTTAACTAAAGATACTGAATACATTATCAACGAGACATCGATCGCAAAGATGAAAAACGGGGTTATGATCATCAATACCGGGCGCGGAAAACTGATCAACACACATGCCCTGATTCAGGGACTTAAAAGCAAAAAAATTGGTGCAGCCGGACTTGATGTATACGAAGAAGAAAGTGACTATTTTTTCGAAGATCGTTCCAACAGAGTTATGGATGACGACATTCTTGCACGCTTACTATCGTTCAATAATGTGATTGTGACTTCGCATCAGGCATTCTTCACACAAGAAGCAATGCACAATATTGCCGAAACTACCCTGCAAAACATCCAGGATTTTATTGATGAGAAACCACTTGTAAACGAGGTGACAGTATAAAAACGCGTTTTAATAAAGTATAAATACAGCTTCTGAATTGCCCTGCAATATCGAAAGCTGTATTTTTTTTCGCAAGATTCTTCTTTATTTTTTAATGCATTTATATTTAATAACATATAGCTGCAATCTGACATCTAATTATTTCGTATCTTTGTCGACGTGTATAAATTGTAAGCCAGTTTTTTCATTTTGCAAAAGACGCAACTGTTATTCAACCTCTTATGACGGCAAAGAAATTATTTACCCTTATATTTTCTATTTTTTATTTTTCAGTTTTGCTTTGGTCCGAAGTACCTGAAGATTACAGATTTGTAAAAACCTGGAAATTGGCAGACAAATTCGGGCGGGTTGACTCTGTCCGTGTGGATACGGCTCATTTGAATTTTCAGGACGATAATGCTATCGACAAATTCAGCATTGCCAATTCGTACAATGGTAATTTGGGCTCGCCTATACAATCGAAAATATATTTCGATCGTCCCGAGACGAGTGATTTTATGTTTTTCAATGCCTATTATCCATATATTAAACAAATTGAAACCTCAACATTTTACAACACCAAAACGCCTCTCAGTATTATAAATTACCTCAGCGGTGGTTCCAATTACCGCAAAGAGGAAGAAATTGGGTTTATGTTTACTGCCAATGCCAATAAACGACTCAACTTTGGCATCACGCTCGACTATATAAGTGCAAAAGGAGAATACAACAAGCAAGCCGTCAAACGATTTAACGGAAGCCTTTTCGGCTCCTACGATGGGAAACGCTATTCGGCCGTAGGTTTACTATCGACCAACAACCTGAGAAATTACGAAAACGGAGGAATAACGGAAACTGATTATCTGACCGACCCGGCTAAAACATCTGTTGCCCCGATTAACATCCCAGTTAAAATGCTCGACAATGTAATGTCGAATTACAAGCATTCTCAATTATTTTTCAATCAGCAATTTAGTTTAGGATTCGAACGTCCGGCAAAGGGATCGAAGGACACAACTAAAATGGAATTTATTCCGGTTACACGTTTTGGCCACAGCATTAGGATTGACGATATGCGAAAACGCTATTTCGAAAACTCTGTGCAAACGGCCTATTACGATAGCACCTATCTGGACCTAAAACAAACCAACGATACCGCTGCATTACAAAAAATGACGAATCGCGTATCGATAAGTTTGGCCGAGGAATTTAACAAATGGATGCGTTTCGGACTCACAGCTTATATCGAAAACGATTTGGAAAAGTATACCTACACTCCGGACACACTGTTGTATCACCAAACGGAGTCGAACACAAGAGTCGGCGCAATACTGTCGAAAGAGTTGGGGCAAAAATTCACTTACCGGTTTTTGGGCGAAATAGACCTTATTGGCTACAAAATGGGAGATTTTAATCTTGAAACCCAGGTCGGAAGTTCATTCAGGCTGCTGAAGGACACAATATCAATCAGGGCAAACGGATTTATGCGCAACAGCGAACCTTCTTTTTTTATACAAAACTATCTGTCGAATCACTTCAGATGGAGCAATAATTTCGATAAAACATTCCGAACGCATATCGGTGGAACTTTTGCGATACCAACGCGCTCATTCTCGTTGGCTGTAAACGTGGAAAACATAACCAATCAGATTTATTTTGACAGCCTGGCTTTGCCGTCTCAATTCGATGGCAATATTCAGATTGTATCAGCTCAACTCAAACAGGATTTCAGGTTAGGAAAATTCACGCTCGAAAACAATGTAGTATATCAACTCAGTTCCAATCAGGTTGTAATTCCGCTACCAATGCTGACCCTGTATCACAATTTGTATTTTCACGACAAATGGTTCAAAGTACTCAGCGCACAGTTTGGCGCCAATGTGCGCTACCATACAGCATATTACGCTCCGGCTTATATGCCCGCCACCGGACAGTTTTATAGCCAGGACGAAATGAAAATAGGAGACTATCCTGTCGTTAATGTGTATGCAAATTTTCACCTGAAAAGGACGCGATTTTTCGTAGAGTACTATCATGTGAACCAATTATTTATGAAAGGTGTTTATTATTCAATACCTTATTATCCCATTAATCCGGCAATGCTAAAAATAGGATTAACATGGAACTTCTACGATTGATTGTAATACGATAAAATAGAAGATACAACATGAAAAAACAAAAAATTAGTATCGTTGTAGTTGCTGTTCTTGTGATAGTTGTAGCTTTGGTTGTTATTATTCGAAATACAAATTCAAAAATTCACGATTTACCAGAGCTCATAGCATCGGGAAAACTTACAGTGGTGACCGATAGCAGCAGCAATGGTTTTGCCTTGCAAAAAGATAGTGTTTTTGGTTTCCAATATGAAATTGTAAAAGCATTTGCCGATAGTCTGGGTTTGGAATTGCGTATCTCGAAACAAAACGATGCTCAAAAAGCAATCAACGAACTGTTGAATGGCGAATTTGATATCATTGCCAACACAATGCCGGTAACCACCGATTATCCCGAAGGAGTTGTTTTCAGCGAACCTCTGATGACCTCTAAATTAATATTAGTTCAAAAACTACCGGACGACTCCCTTGCCGAAATACCTATAAAAAAACAGTTTGAGTTAGGGAATGACACCATTTACCTGTCGCGAAACTCGGCATTTAAAGCCCGGATTCAAAATCTTTCAAATGAAATTGCAGAGGAGATTCACATCGAGGAAATCAACAATGTAAGCGTTGAAACAATGGTAAAACTTGTGGCAACCGGGAAAATTAAAAATACGGTATGTACCGAAGAACAAGGGCTGAAACTCAAAAAGAAATATAGCAATATTGATATTTCATTAGCATTGGGGTTCAGCCAGCACTACAGTTGGGTTGTGAACTCAAAATCGCCTCTATTGCTTGAAAAGCTAAACGCTTTTCTTTCTGATTTTATTGGCAGCGAAGCTTATTGGAAACTATACAGCAAATACTTTTGAGAACAAGCTTTAAAGCGCAAATCAGAACTTGGCAACAGCATTTCAAATTCATAAAAGAAACCGGACACTAGAACTCATGTTGATTTTGATCGACTAAAAAAAAAACGAAGAATTATGCCATTAAATATCCCCATAACACTTCCGGCAGTGGATGTGCTGCGCGAAGAAAACATATTCGTGATGGATTCGGAACGTGCTTCGAATCAGGAAATCAGACCACTGAAAATTGTAATTTTAAATTTAATGCCGATTAAAATTACTACCGAAACAGACCTCATCCGTTTGTTGTCCAATTCACCATTACAAATTGAAATCGACTTTTTACATATGGAAACACATTGTTCGAAAAATACACCGATCGAACATTTAATGGCTTTTTACAAAACTTTCGACGAAATCAGTAAAAGCAATTACGATGGAATGATAATAACCGGCGCACCGGTGGAGCAACTCGACTTTGAAGAAGTAAATTACTGGCCCGAAATAACAAAGATTTTCGATTGGGCACGTACGCATGTTACTTCAACATTTCATATCTGCTGGGCTGCTCAGGCTGGGTTGTATTACCATTACGGAATACCTAAATATCCATTGGAGAAAAAAATGTTTGGCGTATTTGAGCATTTCAACAACAATCCTCAATGTCCGATTTTCAGGGGATTCGACGATGTATTTTATGTTCCTCACAGCCGACATACCGAAGTCCGTTCAGAAGATATTCTGAAACATCCGGACCTGACCCTGCTTTCGGAATCGGAAGAGTCTGGTGTTTACATGGTTATGGCCCGTAACGGCCGCGAATTTTTCATCACCGGACATTCAGAATATTCGCCGCTTACACTCGACGAAGAATATAAACGCGACATAGCCAAGGGATTACCCATTCAGATGCCACAAAACTACTACCGCAACGACAATCCTGAAAACGAACCAGTGGTTCGTTGGAGAAGTCATGCCAACCTCCTGTTTTCAAACTGGCTGAACTACTTTGTTTATCAGGAAACTCCTTACGACCTGGAGAAAATACATTAAAATCTTAATAATTCGCACATCAAAATGTACGCATTCATGATGTGTGAATTAAATCTATATATGCAGAACATTGAACTTCTTTCTCCCGCAAAAAACCTTGAATGTGGATTGGCAGCTATCAATCATGGCGCTGATGCAGTGTACATTGGAGCCGCTCAGTTTGGGGCACGGGCAGCTGCCGGAAATTCCATCGAAGATATTGAAACACTTGTAAAATATGCTCATCAATATCGTTCGAAGGTTTTTGTGGCGCTCAACACTGTACTTACCGACGATCAGCTCGAAGGTGCCGAGCAGCTGATTCATCAGATTTACAATGCCAATGCCGATGCGCTGATTGTTCAGGACATGGGCATTCTTCAAATGAACCTGCCTCCTATCGCTTTGCACGCCAGTACCCAAACCGACAACCGATCGGTTGAAAAAGTAAAATTTCTGCAGGATGCCGGATTTTCGCGCGTTGTGTTAGCACGTGAATTATCGTTGAAGCAGATTTCTGAAATATCGGCAGCAACAAATGTGGAGCTGGAAGCATTCGTACACGGAGCTTTGTGTGTGAGTTACAGTGGTCAGTGTTATATAAGTCAGGCCATGTGCGGACGCAGCGCTAACCGCGGACAATGTGCGCAGTATTGCCGCCTGCCTTATCAACTGTTGGATGCTGAAGGAAACATACTCGTAAAAAACAAGCATTTACTTTCGATGAAGGACCTTGATTTATCGGCGCATTTGGAAGAATTAATGCAAGCCGGAGTTATGTCGTTCAAAATTGAAGGTCGCCTGAAAGACGCTGATTATGTGAAAAATGTAACTGCATATTACCGAAAAAATTTAGATGCAATTCTCGAAGGCAATGATCAATACAAAAAAGCATCTTCGGGTAAAACTACTTTCTTTTTCGAACCTAATCCTGAAAAAAGTTTCCGCCGCAACGCCACCGATTATTTTTTGCACGAGCGCCATGCCGGCATTTATCAACCCGAAACACCAAAATCGCTGGGTGAACCAATAGGAAAAGTAACCTATATAGGTCGTAACTTTTTTGAAATGCACAACGGACACCTATTAAACAACGGCGATGGACTCTGTTTTATAAACAAACAGAACGATTTAAGCGGTTTCAGGGTGAATCGCGTGGAGCGTAAACAAATTTTTCCGGCCGATATGCCCCGCATGGACATTGGCGCTATGCTGTACCGTAATCAGGATCAGGCCTTCGAAAAACAGATGAAAGGCAAAACCGCAGAACGAAGGATAGGGCTAAATGTACTTTTCAAAGAAATTAAAAATGGTTTTTCAATTCGGATGACCGATGAAGATGGAATTTCGGCTGACATTCAGTTTGATGCTGAGAAGAAACCGGCTTTAAAACCCGAAAGTGTTGACAGCAATATCCGTCAGCAACTTTCGAAAATGGGCAACAGCATATACGAACTTCGTAATATTCATATAGAAATGACTGCTCCCTGGTTTTTCCAGGCTTCGCAGCTGAGCGATTGGCGCAGAACTGCCGTTGAGTTGCTCGACGAAGTAAGAGCAAAGGCTTACGTGACTGAAACGGCTAAAACAGACTTAAAGACTGAATTTCCACTGAAAAAACTGACTTATCTGGGCAATGTAACCAACCATTTGGCCCGAACTTTTTATATGGAACACGGTGTGGAAGAGATGATGCCCGGATTCGAAGTAAAAGCTGTAGAAGGCGTACCTTTGATGTTTACCAAACACTGTATAAAATACGAAATGGGATGGTGTCCGCGCGAAGGGAAAAAATCTGAAATGAAAGAACCGTTCCGGCTCAAAAACAACGATCAGGAATATGAGCTCAGGTTCGATTGCAAAAAATGTGAAATGCATGTTTTAGCAGTGCCTACAACTATTGCAAATAGCTAACATAAAACACTTCCTGACAATCGACAACATAAAACCTATAGTTTCTCGGTACAATTCTGATTTATAAAATAAGAATTCCCAAAAAAGAGCAAAGGCTGACCCGAAAAATCGGATCAGCCTTTATTCATTGAAGTTATTCTATCTGTAGAAATTAGTATTTCAGAGCAGCCTGAGCAGCAGCCAAACGAGCGATAGGCACGCGGAATGGCGAGCAACTTACATAGTTCAAGCCTGTACGGTGACAGAATTCAACCGATGATGGTTCACCTCCATGCTCACCACAAATACCTACTTTCAGGTCAGGGCGAACAGAGCGTCCTTTTTCGGTAGCCATTTTCACCAACTGACCTACACCATTCTGGTCGAGTACCTGGAAAGGATCTTCTTTCAGAATTTTCTTTTCGAGGTAGATAGGCAAGAATGAAGCAATATCGTCGCGTGAATAACCGAAAGTCATCTGGGTTAAGTCATTGGTACCAAACGAGAAGAATTCAGCTTTTTCGGCAATACGATCGGCAGTTAAAGCTGCACGTGGAATTTCGATCATAGTACCTACTTTGAATTCAATGCTGTCGCCCTTTTCGGCAAACAAAGCAGCTGCTGTTTCGCGAATAATTTTATCCTGTTCGTTGAACTCGAATTTGATACCTACCAATGGCACCATGATTTCTGGTTTAGCAACAATACCTTTGGCTTTCAATGCTAACGCAGCACCAAGAATAGCGCGTGTTTGCATTTCGGTAATTTCAGGATAAGTATTTCCCAAACGACAACCACGGTGACCCAACATTGGGTTTTGTTCGTGCAAAGCATCAACACGTTGTTTGATGACTTTGATAGAAACGCCCATGGCTTCAGCCATTTCCTGTTGACCTTTTTCATCGTGTGGAACAAATTCGTGCAATGGAGGATCGAGCAAACGAACAGTCACCGGACAGCCTTCCATAGCTTCGAAAATACCTTCGAAATCGGCTTGCTGGTAAGGAAGAATTTTGGCAAGTGCAACGCGACGACCTTCAACATTTTCAGCCAAAATCATTTCGCGCATGGCTTTAATTTTTTCACCTTCGAAGAACATATGTTCAGTACGGCAAAGTCCGATACCGGTAGCGCCAAATTTACGAGCCACCTGAGCATCGTAAGGAGTATCTGCATTGGTACGAACAGCCATTTTTGTATATTTGTCGGCCCAGGTCATCAGTTCAGCAAAGTCGGCATCCAACTCAGCTTCCATAGTAGCTACTTTTCCTAAGAAAATGTCACCTGTAGAACCATTCAACGAAATATAGTCGCCTTCTTTTACAACAAGACCATCTACTTCCATTGTTTTGGTAGCATAATCTATTTTCAGAGTACCTGCACCCGAAACGCAACATTTACCCATACCGCGAGCCACAACAGCTGCGTGAGAAGTCATACCGCCACGAGCAGTCAAAATTCCCTGAGCAGCAGCCATACCAGCTAAATCTTCAGGAGAAGTTTCAACACGAACCATGATTACTTTTTCGCCATGTTGTGCCCACTCAGCAGCATCGTCGGCATTGAAAACAACACGTCCGGAAGCCGCTCCCGGAGATGCAGCCAATCCTTTGGCAATCAATTTAGCTTCTTTCAATGCTTTTTTGTCGAATACCGGGTGAAGTAATTCATCCAAGCGGATAGGATCAACGCGAAGGATGGCTGTTTTTTCATCAATCATTCCCTGACGAAGCATATCAACAGCAATTTTCACCATTGCAGCACCGGTACGTTTACCGTTACGGGTTTGCAAGAACCACAATTTACCTTCTTGTACGGTAAATTCCATATCCTGCATGTCTTTATAGTGATTTTCGAGTTTTGTTTGGATAGCATCCAGTTCTTTATAAATAGAAGGCATTGCTTCTTCCATCGAAGGATATTTTGCAACACGTTCAGCTTCAGGAATATCGGCCAGTACTGCCCAACGTTGCGAACCTTCTTTTGTAATTTGTTGTGGAGTACGGATACCGGCCACTACATCCTCGCCCTGTGCATTAATCAGGTATTCTCCAATGAAAATATCTTCACCAGTGGCAGCGTCACGGCTAAAGCAAACACCTGTTGCCGAAGTTTCGCCCATATTACCAAATACCATTGCCTGAACATTCACGGCTGTTCCCCACTCTGCAGGAATTCCTTCCATTTTGCGGTAAAGAATAGCGCGGTCGTTCATCCACGAGTCGAATACAGAGCAAACAGCTCCCCAAAGTTGTTCGTAAGCCGATTCAGGGAAATCTTTACCTGTTTGTTTCAGCACTGCAGCTTTAAATTTAGCCACAAGTTCTTTCAAATCGTCCACCGAAAGCTCAGTATCAAGTTCAACACCTTTTGCTTCCTTCACATGTTCGATAATTTCTTCGAAAGGATCGATATCATTTTTGTTTACAGGCTTCATACCTAAAACAACGTCGCCGTACATCTGTACAAAGCGACGGTAAGAGTCCCATGCAAAACGTGCATTTCCGGTTTTGCGAATCATACCTTCAACTACAGCATCGTTCAAACCAAGGTTCAGAATTGTATCCATCATACCCGGCATCGAAGCGCGTGCACCTGAACGTACAGAAACCAACAAAGGATTTTCGATATCTCCGAATTTTGAGTTCATCAGAACTTCAACTCCGGCAATTGCTTTTTCAACTTCTGGTTTCAACAATGCTACTACCTGATCTTTGCCTAAAGTATAATACTCGTTGCAAACATCTGTTGTAATAGTGAATCCGGGAGGTACCGGAACACCGATCAGGTTCATTTCGGCAAGATTTGCTCCTTTTCCGCCAAGCAAATTTTTCATGTCAGCTTTACCTTCGGCTTGTCCGTTACCAAAAGTATAGACTCTTTTTGTGTTGCTCATTTTTTTAAATTTATATTTTAAGTTATAGTTTTTAATATTAGTTGGACAAAAATAGCACATTTTGCCCACAAATTAAAATACTGAACTGAAAAAACTGTACGCAAAGTAAATTGTACCGAAATTTCTTCAGCTCAGTCATAAAAACATTTAAAAAAGGATGTTGTTCAGTATTGTCGAACTTTTATTTCACAGTTGGTTTCCACTCATAGGCACCAGCATCCGGAGCGTTGTCTTCCAAACGGTTAGCTCCATTTAAATCGAGCGGAAACTGAGCGGCAATTGTGCGATCGGCCAATCCTCGTACAGGAGAAACCGAATCAGGGGTAAAATTAAAATATACCGAAGTTGTATCGTTGTAAAATGGGTGTTTAAAGATAGTATCATTTTGGGCATACCAGCGAATGTTCTGAAACTGCGAAAGTTCATATGCTTCCTTGCGGCGTATGTACGAATCTGAAAAAACAGCTTTGTACTGTGTTAGGAAACGACTGACGATACTAAGCTCGGTTTCGAGACCTCCGGCAACAATACAATTCCGAAATTCGGTCTGCATGGGCGCCGTCCTGTAAAGCCCCATAATCATTACCGCCGGATTTTTATCGCGTGAACTGGGTCGGCCGGGACTGCTGTTGTAATAATTTGCAATTGTACTCTGCAAAAAAACATGCTTTCCGCCGCTCAGATAAACGCTGTAACTTCCGGTGTTCGAAATCTCGGTGTTCATCACTTGCACATTGGCATTCTGCACTACCAAACCGTAATACACAAAATTATGTATCCGGCAGTTCTCAATCCGAAGCTCGGGTAGCTGATTCCGGTCACTGTTGTTCATATAAATGCCAACGTAACCACTGTTTATGTTCACATTCCGAAGCAGATGATTTCCCTTGTTCCACAGCAAATAAACACCACCCCATTGACCTGCCACATAATTGTACGGAACGGGATAGAGAAATTTTGCCTTGTCCAGCCTATCTCCCCGAAGCAATACAGGTTTATCAAAAGTTCCTTCTGCGCGTAAATTTCCACGCACCATTAGGTTGGCGTTGTTATGAAAATACAATTGACAACCGGCAGGCAAGTGCAGCGTTTTTGCCGAATCGACGGTTAGGTTTCCATAAATAAGATAGGGCTTGTCGGCGCTGAGAGTAGTGTCATTCAATATCAATTTATTCCGAAACAAAATCATATCCTGTCCGAAAGCTTCTAATCTCACTTTTTGCTCTACGCCATTGATTCTGAAAATCACCGAATCGGTTACAAGCACCGGAGCATTTACATCACGAGGATCGACAGTTACTTCAACAAAAATATACATACTGTCTTTTGCCCTTATTTCAATATCGCTGAAATGATTGTCGGCACTTAAACTTCCATCCACATTGATGCGAAACTGCGATTTGGCACCTCCCGCCAGGCCAATGGAACTTATTTTAAGCGCCCGGTTATTGGGATTGTACACCATTAATTTTTCGGTGGTACTTCCGATAGTTGTAAAAACCGTATCGAAAGTGAGCGTATCTGTAGAAAATGACAGCACCTTCTCCGGATCGGAACTGAACAAATCATCCTCGCAACTATAAAAACAAATAATTGGAAGCAGGAGAATCAGGGATAAAAAATGAAATGTCAGTCGACTCAACTTCATAAAAAACAAGGCATGAAATGATATAAAAAAACAATGGTGATCTCAGAAAAACGCTACAAATTTAGCTCAAAGGATATAAAACCAATAATAATGAGCTATATTTGTAGAATAAATAATCAATTAAAACTCCCGATAGTATTATGGCCAGTCGCAAACGTCTCAAAAAAACAATTCAGTTTGTTTCGTCCGAACTAATTACTGATGTATATTTCCGTTGTTTAATGACCAATAAAGTCAATGAAGAACGCGTTGATCAACTTGTAATTGAGATAGTAGAAACTTCGCGTGAATTTACACTTCGTGCGAACCGTCCTACCGGAAAAGAAAACCCTCAACTTGTAAAAGCTTACTTCCGTAAACTTTACTCCGATTGGCAAAAAGCCATGGAAAAGATAATTGCTGAAACCGAAAAACTCTGATTTATTCGAAATTGAATGTCAGCGTAATCATTTTAGATGTTAATTTCTTAAGTGCTAACGAGTATTTTTCATCGTCAGGGCTTAAACCTCCTTCTCCCTCTCTTTCTTCGAGAGGGACAAACAGGTTATTTCCTCCAATGGCAAATTTGAGCTCAGGAGAGAGTTTGAAAAACCAAAAGTAGATTTCGCAGCCTACCCCAAACTCAAGATAAAGATCCAAAGGCTTCAGATAGACAGGTTTTTCCTTGTCCCTGCCCAAATCAATGCTTACTCCTCCTCCACCTATCAGGTAAGGACGCATATTGCCATAGCGCTCGGCGCTGTATTTCAAGTACAAGGGCAAACACAACGGAGTCGACCCAACAGAGACAATACTTGTATCTCCAGAACTATAGCTTAGCTCTCTCTCGGCAAAATGAAGCGTGGGCGTAAAACGCAGATTGAAATAACGGCTCAGCTGCATATCGCTGATGACGCCCACCGAAAACCCGGGTTTCAAACGCGAGACGTCCACCTGATACATTTTTCCATCGTTGGTCTTCACCAAACTTGGTGTAATGCCAAAATCCATTGAGTTCAAACCCAACGAGAAACCGAAATGGAAGCGATTATCTTCGCCGTAATATTCATTTTGTGCAATGGCCGACAGACCCGAAAACATGAATAAGACTGCTACAACTTTAAATCGTATTTTACTGAATAACATAGTTCATTTTTATTTTCAACAATGAATAAACGGCCGTTCCTTTATATTATTGCATGCTGAACCGACCCTGGAATTACTCCGCTGCAAAGTTAAAAACAATCGGTCAATTCTCAATTTATTTATTGAAAGATTCATTCCATCAGTTTTTATTCTTCTCTTTTCCCTCATTATTCTTCAGTATTTCGCACGCTGTTTTCAACATCCTGATATTTATATTAAATTTGCAGCTGTTACTCTCAGAAAAAAGGAACAAAAACACAAGCAAATAAAAACCAAAAAACTATGCGTTATTTTTTAATAGCCGGCGAAGCTTCGGGCGATTTGCATGCATCAAATCTGATGCGTGAACTTAAAAACACCGATCCACAGGCTGAGTTTT
>CAYMHE010000032.1:0-1519 GCA_964390175.1 uncultured Paludibacter sp. | reverse complement strand
CATGCATCAAATCTGATGCGTGAACTTAAAAACACCGATCCACAGGCTGAGTTTTGTTTCCTTGGTGGCGACTTAATGCAATCGCAGGGAGGTACAATGATTAAACATTATCGCGATATGGCTTTTATGGGCTTTGTAGCTGTACTTAAAAACCTGAAAACAGTACTTCGCAACATTGACGACTGCCAGAAAGCGATCGATGCATTCGGCCCGGATGTAGTTATCCTTATCGACTATCCGAGCTTCAATCTCAGAATGGCCCAATATGTGAAGGAAAACTACAAAACACCTGTTTATTATTATATCTCACCCAAAATATGGGCATGGAAGGAATACAGAATCAAAAAGATAAAACGTTACATCGACAAGATATTCACTATTTTTCCTTTCGAAACCGAATTCTATAAAAAACACAATTACAAGGTGGACTATGTAGGCAACCCAACCGTCGATTCGGTGGCAATGCGTCCTCATCAGTTGCAAAGCGCAGAAGAATTTTGCAAAAAGAACAATTTGGAGCGCCGTCCGATCATAGCTTTACTGGCAGGAAGTAGGAAACAGGAAATTTCGAAATGTCTGCCACTGATGACGGAAGCTGCGAGTCGTTTCGATGGCTATCAGATTGTTGTTGCAGGCGCTCCCGGTATTGAAGCCGATTTTTACAAACAATACCTGAACAATGCGTCGATTCCCGTTATTTTCGATCAGACCTACGAACTTGTGCAACAGGCAGAGCTGGCCGTTGTCAATTCGGGAACGGCAACGCTCGAAACAGCATTGATAGGCACTCCTCAGGTAGTGGTGTATCACGTATTGTTCGGCCGGCTGGCGTATTGGGTCAAAAATATAGTGATAAAAACAAAATACATTTCGCTTGTGAACCTGGTGGCCGAAAGAGAACTTGTAAAAGAACTGATTGCCCATTTGTTTACGGCCGACAATGTAGCACACGAAATAAACCGCATCCTCACCGATAACAATTACCGCAACGATATGCTGAAAGGTTATGCCGACATTAAAGCGGCACTGGGCGAACCTGGAACAGCCCGCCGAACCGCTGAGAAAATACAGCAATTGTTAGCAAAAACAAATCGCAACTGCTCATAAATGCTATGGAAAACAATTTACCCACGCCTCTTGTCGACAATGATTATCTTTTGCAAAAATTCAAAGGCAAAGGAGGCTGGATACATGTGGCTTTTCCGGAAATAAAACAGGACAAACGCAGCTACTTCGGACTTGTGAAAGTAAGAGGACGGATTGATAACTACGAAATTAGCAATGCAAACCTAATGCCCGTGGGCGACGGCAGCATGTTTCTGGCTGTCAACGCCGAAATACGCAAACAGATAGGCAAAAATGAAGGCGATATAGTACATGTTATTCTTTACTCGCTCGAACTTCCGCCTGTCGATACCGACGACTTCTTCATCTGCCTTCAGGACGAACCCGCCGCCCTGCAACACTTCAACCGCCTCCCCGAAAACGAACAACAGAAATTATTGGAATGGATATATTC
>CAYMHE010000031.1:25776-27466 GCA_964390175.1 uncultured Paludibacter sp. | reverse complement strand
AGATAGTTCTTAATTAATGCATAATTCATAATTATGAATTATGCATTGTGGATTGATTTTACATCATGCCGCCCATTCCGCCGCCCATAGGCATTTGAGGAGCTGCATTTTCTTCTTTCTTCTCGGTGATCACACATTCGGTGGTGAGGAACATACCCGCGATAGAAGCTGCATTTTCCAAAGCAACACGGCAAACTTTAGCTGGATCAACTACTCCGGCTGCAAAGAAGTTTTCATACACATCGGTACGGGCATTGTAGCCATAGTCGCCCTTGCCTTCGCGTACTTTTTGCACAACAACAGCTCCTTCTTTTCCAGCATTGAACACAATCTGGCGAAGAGGCTCTTCTATGGCGCGTTTTACAATATCCACCCCGATAGCTTCATCTTCGTTGGCGGCTTTGAGTCCTGTTAGTGAATCGATAGCACGAATATAGGCTACTCCACCACCGGGTACTATACCTTCTTCGATAGCGGCACGGGTTGCGCTCAATGCATCGTCTACACGGTCTTTCTTTTCCTTCATTTCAACTTCCGAGCCAGCTCCAACGTAAAGTACTGCTACTCCGCCTGATAACTTGGCCAAACGTTCCTGCAGTTTTTCGCGGTCGTAATCCGAAGTTGTAGTGGCAATCTGCGCCTTGATCTGAGTAATACGGTTTGAAATATTTTCTTTTTCGCCTGATCCGTTTACAATGACTGTGTTGTCTTTGTTTACAGTTATTTTTTCGGCAGTTCCAAGCATTTCAAGCGTAGCCTGTTCCAATGTAATTCCTTTTTCTTCTGAAATAACAACACCACCGGTTAATACGGCTATGTCTTCGAGCATTTCCTTGCGACGGTCGCCAAAGCCAGGGGCTTTTACTGCACATATTTTGAGCTGAGCGCGCAGGCGATTGACAACTAAAGTCGTCAGCGCTTCGCTATCAACATCTTCGGCAATAATCAGTAACGGACGACCCGACTGAACGGCTGGTTCCAGTACAGGAAGCAATTCCTTGAGGTTGGAGATTTTTTTGTCGTAGATAAGGATATAAGGTTTATCCATTTCCACTTCCATTTTCTCTGTATTTGTAACAAAATAAGCCGAGATATATCCACGATCGAATTGCATACCTTCAACTACTTCGATTGTTGTGTCAGTTCCTTTGGCTTCTTCTATGGTGATAACTCCATCTTTCGAAACTTTGCGCATGGCATCGGCAATGAGTTTCCCAATTTCTTCGTCGTTGTTTGCCGAAATAGAAGCTACCTGTTCAATTTTGTCATAATCGTCGCCTACAATTTGCGCTTGCGAAGCTATGTTTTTCACTACCTGTGCAACAGCTTTGTCAATTCCACGTTTCAAATCCATTGGGTTAGCACCGGCAGTTACATTTTTTAATCCTACGCTTACGATAGATTGTGCTAATACAGTGGCTGTTGTTGTTCCGTCTCCGGCATCTTCGCCTGTTTTTGAAGCCACTTCTTTTACAAGTTGTGCTCCAAGGTTCTGGAATGGGTCTTCGAGTTCAATTTCTTTGGCTACACTCACGCCGTCTTTGGTGATGTGTGGAGCGCCAAATTTCTTTTCTATGATTACATTGCGACCTTTAGGGCCTAACGTTACTTTAACTGCATTTGCCAGACTGTCTACACCCTTTTTAAGTTGGTCGCGGGCATCGATATTGAATAAAATTTCTTTTGACAT
>CAYMHE010000031.1:0-25676 GCA_964390175.1 uncultured Paludibacter sp. | reverse complement strand
CACCCTTTTTAAGTTGGTCGCGGGCATCGATATTGAATAAAATTTCTTTTGACATAATTTTTTTTATTTACAATTTAATTATTTACAATTTGTAATTTAATAAGTTCATCTGCATATTAGCAAATTGGCACATTAAATTATTGCCAAAATATCCGATTGTCTCATGATCAGGTATTTTTCGCCTTCCCACTCAAGTTCGGTACCTGCATATTTGCCATACAATACGGTATTGCCAACTGCAACAACCATTTCTTCATCTTTTGTTCCGTTGCCAACTGCTAGTACTTCACCTTTGAGAGGTTTTTCTTTGGCTGAGTCGGGAATGATAATTCCGCTTACTGTTTTTTGTTCTGCCGGTGCAGGTTTTACCAACACACGGTCGGCTAATGGTTTAATGTTCATAATTACTGTATTTATATGTTTAATGTATATATGTTGTTTGTTGTTGACGCGAAAAAAGTTCATGATAAAAAATGCATGAAAATTTTTGTCAAAACCGTCAGTTGACTATCAGAATTTGTGCCAAAGCAATGTGAAGCGTTTTTTGACAGCTATAACGGTTGGGCGACTGAAAAGTTGAAACTTTAGCTGACAACTTGTCATTTTTGTCGTGATACTTTACAAAGATAAAGGATTTTGTAAAGGTCGAAAAGTAGAAGTGAGGGATGTGGACTGCACAATTGATGGCGAAGCATGTTCCGGAGAGCATCGAAACTAAAAGCACAGAAAGTAAGAAGGCCGAATTTCTTTAAAGCGATTAAATAGTGAAGAAGTTTGGATTCGTCGGGGAGATAAGGGAATCTGTTTGTTTGCCAGAGCAATAAGAGGTTGCGGGTAGCTTCCTCGGTTTTTTGAAGAAAAACACTGTTAGTGTCCAACCCTTTATGAATTAACGGATTTTCGATTTGAATAAAATCATGTTCCAGCTCATGTAGTTGATGTCCGAAAAGCATGTCTTCGTGACCGTATCCACGAATGGTTTCGTCGAACCTGACGCTATTGAACAGGGATTTTGAAATCATGAAGTTGAAAGTGGAAAAATTGTTTTTACCTCTTTCCATTGCTGAACGTGCTTCCCGTTGTCTGCCGTATTTCAAACGTAAACTGTAATTAGGATTGTTTTCGTTTGGATCATAAGTTGTACCTCCAATAACGACACAATCTTCCTTGCAAAATGAAATGTATTTTTCAACAAAATGAGTTGAATTGATTTCTGCATCACAATCGATGAACAAAAGATGTTCATATTTCGCTTTGTCGGCCAATCGGTTTCTGATGGCTGAACGGCCAGAATTTTCCTTATACGCAATATAAATACATCTTTCAAATACTTTCACACTTTTATTTTCGTTTAAGAACAAAGTTGATCCATCTTCCATTACAATAATTTCAAAATCGACATAAGTATCCATAGCCTGCCTGTGAAGCTCGGATACCAAACCGCTAATGTCTTGATTGTATGTCGGGATCAGAATGGAAAGCATTTTTTTTTGATGTATTTGTTTCGTAATTATGGCTTTAAATTGCAATTAGTGTGTTTTTAGTTTCCAGAACAAGTTTCGTAAAACAAAGTAAAACAGAAGGCAAATAATAGCCCCTGCTAATACTGATGCAGCATACCATTTCGAAGTGGATACGAAAGAACCAAAACGAGCATGGGGCGCCGAAATTTCGGGAAAAAGTTTAAGGAATACAAAAGTATTAATATTTTCAATACAATCAATTAAACCGACAAAAAACGGAAACCAACGGATTACTGAAATTTTTTCGCCCAAACGTCCTGAATTATTCAAGAGGTATTTTAAAATAAAAAATGTAAAGGCGCAGTAAATCAGTATGTAAAGGTAATCGAGTATAAGAAAATTGTAATATTGTTGGATACCTTCGTACCCGATTGAAGTAAATAACGAGTTTATGTCTGATAAGGTATACTGAGGCAACAAATCAAGTGAAAGTAAGTTTTTATCAGGTGCACTTACATCGAAGCGAGGAAGTAACCACCCGTAGAAGACAAAAAAGCCTGCACTCAACAGGGCAATAATAGCTATATTTCTCTTGTTTTGAAGTGTCATTGCCTTTTTATTGTTAATGAGATTATTGCAAATATAGTAAATACTTTTTCGAAAACAGATTTAAAAATCAAATAATTCCTTTTGCGGTATTAAAAGAAAGTTTTTCATGTGTTCAAAAAAAAAGATGTTGTAGATTGTTTTATACTATTTTATAGTTAAGTTTGTTGTCGCTTAACGTTATTTCCGATTATTTGTAGTCGTCGTATCGTTTTTAGTGTTAATTTTGTAGTTTTAAAAGAGGAGATTTATAATGGATAGATTACGCTTTCAGAGTTTGGCAAGCGGGAGTAGTGGAAATTGTTATTTTATTGGAAATGCATCATATGGATTTTTAATCGATGCAGGAATCGGAGTTCGTACCATTCGCAAATGCTTACGTAATATAGGGTTGGATTTCAGGAATATATGGGGTGTTTTTGTTACACACGATCATGCTGATCATATTAAAGCTGTAGGAACGCTTGGCGAAAGATATAAAGTGCCTGTTTATGCTACGCGAATGACGCACGAAGGGATTAAACGAAGTTATTGTGTGACTGAAAAACTATACGAAAGCAAAAGATTCATCGAAAAGTTTGAAACCATAGAATTAGGAGATTTTAAAGTGACTGCTTTCCCTGTATCGCACGATGCTACTGATAATGTTGGGTATACAGTGGAATATAAGGGAAAAAGATTTACTTTTGCTACCGATCTCGGATATGTTTGCGAGCATGCAGCCGCTCATTTGCAAAAGGCTGATTTTATGGTTTTTGAAGCCAATTACGATCGGCAGATGTTGGACAGTGGTGCTTATCCGCCTCATCTGAAAAACAGGATAAAGGCAAATACAGGTCATTTGAGTAACGATCAGGCAGGTGCTTTTCTTGCCGAAAATTACAGTGAAGGGATGAAAAATATTTTTCTTTGTCACCTGAGCCGCGAAAATAATTTGCCCGAATTGGCTTTTGCTACAATTGAAAATTATTTAGGACAAAAAGATATAAAAGTAGGAAAAGATGTTGATCTGGTGGTTTTAGATCGTTATACACCTTCTGAACTTTACGTTTTCGACTGATATAAATTGCCTGTTACGAGCATGCTTGTTTAATGCAAAAAACGATTTCAAATTCACAAAATACAAGAGTAATAAAAAATTACTAAAATTCAATGTTATGCCATCGAACTTAGTTATTATCCCTACCTACAACGAAAAAGAAAACATAGAAAGTATTATTCGTGCGGTATTTTCGCAGCCATTGTCGTTTCATGTGTTAATTGTTGAAGATGGCTCGCCCGATGGAACATCTGAAATAGTGAAGACCATGCAAACCGAATTTCCTACTCAGCTTTTCATGATCGAGCGAAAAGGTAAACTGGGATTAGGTACAGCATATATAACAGGTTTTAAGTGGGCATTGGCTCATAACTACGACTATATCTTCGAAATGGATGCAGATTTTTCGCATAATCCAAAAGACTTACCCCGGCTTTATGATGCCTGTGCCAATATGGGTGCCGATGTGGCCATCGGTTCACGTTATGTAACTGGTGTGAATGTTGTAAACTGGCCTATAGGTCGTGTGTTGATGTCGTATTTTGCATCGAAATATGTGCGTTTTGTTCTGGGAATGAACATTGCCGATACTACTGCCGGATTCAAGTGTTATAGAAGGGAAGTGCTCGAAACCATTGAACTGGATCAGATTCGTTTTAAGGGCTATGCATTTCAGGTCGAAATGAAATTTACAGCTTATAAATGTGGATTTGTGTTGAAAGAAGTTCCTATTATTTTTATTAACAGGGAGCTAGGTACATCGAAAATGAGTGGAGGAATTTTTGGAGAAGCATTTTTTGGTGTCATTCAGCTTAAGATGAATAGTTGGGTACGCAAATTTCCAAAAAAGAAAATCTGAATTGCTATAGATATAAAGTGAATATCAATTGTTATTACAGAACAACTAAATTAAATACAGTACTATGTCGGCTTTACAACTTATTAGGAATGCTACAATTATCAACGAAGGGAAAGCTTTTGTGGGTTCAGTACTGATTGATGGTGAATTTATAAAAGCCATTTACCAGCATGGAATGCCTATGAAAATCGATGAACCCTATGATGAGATCGACGCCAAAGGAAAATGGCTTATACCAGGTGTTATCGATGATCAGGTTCATTTTCGAGAGCCAGGGCTGACGCATAAAGGTGACATATACTCTGAGTCCAAAGCGGCAGTAGCCGGTGGCATTACATCTTTTATGGAAATGCCCAACACCATGCCGCAAACAACTACGATTGAGGCTTTGGAGCATAAATATGCGCTTGGTGCCGAGAAGTCTTTGGCCAATTATTCCTTTTATATGGGTGCGACCAATACTAATTTAGATGAACTACGCAAAGTGGACCCGGAAAAAGTGTGTGGTGTTAAGGTATTTATGGGCTCTTCCACAGGAGATATGCTTGTTGACAATACCGAAACCCTGAGTAGTATTTTTAAAGAAATACCGATGTTGATTGCCACACACTGCGAGGACGAAGCAACGATTCTTCAGAATAAAACATATTATAGAAATTTATTGGGTGATGATATTCCTGTAAAATACCATCCGCTTATTCGAAGCGAGGAGGCATGTTACCGATCATCATCTTTCGCGGTAGAATTGGCTACAAAGTTTAATGCACGTTTACATGTGTTGCATGTTTCAACTGAACGTGAGCTGAGCCTTTTCGACGAAGAAAAACGACTGAAAGATAAAAAAATAACTTCTGAAGTTTGCGTTCATCACTTGTGGTTTTCCGATAAGGATTACAAAAAATACGGAAATCGTATCAAGTGGAATCCAGCCATTAAAACAGAAAATGACAGGCTTGCGCTTGCTGAAGGAATTAATTCCGGAAAAGTTGATGTTGTGGCTACCGATCATGCACCTCATTTATGGAGCGAGAAAGAAGGTTCGTATTTCAAAGCAGCTTCGGGTGGTCCTATGGTTCAGCATGCATTGGTAAGTATGTTGCAGTTGGCCAGAAACGGGCTGTTCAAAGTCGCTGATGTAGTGGACAAAATGTGTCATGGGCCAGCCGAACTGTATCGTGTGTCTCGTCGTGGATACATTCGTGTCGGGTATTATGCCGATTTGGTGTTGATCGATCCCGGAACTACCTGGACGGTGACATCTGAAAATATACTTTATCGTTGCGGTTGGTCTCCTTTCGAAGGTACAAGCTTTGATTGTTCAGTAATGACTACCTGGGTGAATGGAAATAAGGTTTTCGATAACAATGAAATAGATGAAACTTTTCGTGGAAGAAGATTGAATTTCTATCTATAGCAACATCTGAAATATAACAAAAGATGGATTACAAAAAAAAATCATTAGGTTATTTAATTATGGGCGTATTGGTCATAATTTTTGCCTTTATATTTTATTCTCCCTTTAAAAAGCAAAAAGAATATATTCACAACGAAGGGAAAGCTCAGGGAACTTACTATTCGGCAACTTACCTGCAGCCCGAAGGAAAAGACCTGCAACCGGAGATAGAAAAATTATTCAAAGAATTTGATTTGTCATTGTCGACTTATAATCCGAATTCGATTATTTCAAAAATAAATAAGAATGACGATTCGGTGAAAACTGATATTTATTTCGAAACAATGTTTGAGGCCGCCCGGAAAGTATCGGAAAATACTAATGGGGCTTTTGACATAACCGTGGCACCACTTGTTAATGCCTGGGGGTTTGGTTTTGGAAATCACGAAAGGATCAAAGCTCCGGATGTACAAAAATTGCTTCCACTCGTCGGATACCAAAAGATCAGGCTTGTCAACCATAAACTCATAAAGGAAAATCCTGAAATGATGATTGATGCAAGTGCCATAGCTCAGGGTTATTCGGCTGATTTGATAGCTCAGCTTTTCGAAAAAAATAATTGTAAAAATTACATGATTGATATTGGTGGCGAAATTGTGTGTAAAGGCGTTAATCCCAAGGGCGAATTGTGGCGTATTGGTGTTGATAAACCTGTCGACGATCCCGAAAATAGCAACAGTGAGCTTCAGACCATTATCAGTGTAAGTAACGTAGGGTTAACAACATCAGGCAATTACCGCCAGTTTTATTATAAAGATGGAAAAAAACTTGCACATACAATTCATCCTAAAACAGGGATGCCTGTAGAGCATAATTTGTTGAGTGCAACTGTTGTAGCTCCTAACTGTACGCTGGCCGATGCTTATGCCACCGCTTTTATGGTGCTGGGTGTGGATAGTGCCATGAAAGTTTGTAAAACTATCGAAGGGATGGATTGTTATTTGATTTACACCAATAAAGATGGAGAATATCAGGTAACCTACACCGAAGGGTTTAAAAAGTACCTTAAGAAATAGCAGGTTGTCGCGGATCAGTCTGAAGCTTTGCTTTTTTATTGTTTTCAGTTTCGGGGGGAAAAACTATTCACTTAAAAAAGCTACAAAAACAAAAAAATCTCATATTATTTTTTTATTACCAATATATTAACTACTTTTGCAGTCCAAATTTCATTATGAAAAAGTACTCATTTTTACTTTTTATTTCTTTATTACTTTTTGTTTCGTGTGGCGAGTATCAAAAGCTTTTGAAAAGCACTGATCCTGAACTTAAATATACGAAAGCTGTAGAATATTTTGAAAAAGGCGACTTCATGCGAGCCAGTACTTTATTCGACGAAATTTCAGTTTACTATAAAGGCACCGATCGTTCTGAAACAGTATTGAACTACATTGCCAAATCGTATATGGGTCAGAAAGACTATTTCACGGCAGGCGAGTATTACAAAACCTATATAAAAACCTATCCAAAAGGAAAGTTTATAGGGGAGGCAAAATTTATGATTGGTTATTGCTTCTATCTTGACTCACCCGATGCGCGTCTTGATCAGTCATCGACTGTTAAAGCGATTACAGCTTTACAGGAATTTATTGATTTATTCCCTGAAAACGAAAGAGTAAAGGAGGCTATTAAACTGATTGATGAGCTCACAGATAAATTGGCATATAAGGATTATCTAAATGCTAAATTGTATTTTAACCTGGGGAATTATATGGGTAATAATTACGAATCGGCAATGATCACCGCTCAGAATTCGCTTAGAAAATATCCGGCTTCGTCTTATCGCGAAGAGCTTGCTTTGATTGTGCTGGAGTCGAAATATCAACAGGCTGTTCAGAGTGTCGAAGAAAAGAAAATGGATCGTTACCGCAATACAATTGATGAGTATTATAACTTCGTGAATGAATTCCCCGACAGTAAATTGCGAAAACAAGCAGAGAAAATTTTCAATGAATCAAAAAAAATAGTAAAAGATTAATATATACAACTATGGATTACAAAAAAGTAAACGCACCCACCAACACCATTTCGCGCGATATGAGTTCGTTGAGCGAAAACGTTGGAAATGTATACGAAACGGTAAAAATTATTGCGAAACGATCCAATCAGGTGAGCGCCGAAATTAAATCGGAGCTGGATAAAAAGTTAGTTGAATTTGCATCGATGAACGAAAACATAGAAGAAGTATTCGAAAACCGCGAACAAATTGAAATTTCGCGCTATTACGAAAAACTTCCAAAAGCAGTTCTTATTGCTACACAGGAATTTATCGAGGATAAAATTTATTATCGTAATCCTGTGAAAGACAGCAAGCTGAAATAAATTTAGAATGCAACGTTTTTCAGAGTATGCGTTGTGTTTTATTTGAGAATCGAAATTTTTAAAAGATAAAAGAATGATGAGCAAAACCCTTGCCTTCTTCTTTTATCTTTTTTTATTGGTGCATGGTTCATAACAATTTTGTATTTTTGTCGTATATATAAAAATACGATATATTGCTGTTTAAAAAAAAACAACATTCAGAAAGAGAGATATGCTTAAAGGAAAGAAAGTAATTTTAGGGGTCACCGGAAGTATTGCTGCCTATAAATCGGCTCAGCTCATCCGTTTATTAGTAAAAGAAGGTGTCGAGGTAAAAGTAGTTATGTCGGCATTGGCCAGGGAGTTTATAACGCCGCTAACTTTGGCCACTTTGTCTAAATCTCCTGTATTGATTGATTTTTTTAATCCTGAAAATGGAGATTGGAACAGCCATGTTGATTTAGGTTTGTGGGCTGATGCTTATGTAGTGGCTCCGGCTACTGCCAATACGATAGGTAAAATGGCAAATGGCATTGCCGACAACTTGTTGCTGACCACTTATTTGTCTTCTAAATGTCCTGTTTTTGTAGCTCCTGCTATGGACCTTGATATGTTTGCACATCCTTCTACCCATCGAAATCTGGAAACACTTAAACAATATGGCAACTACATTATAGAACCTGCTACAGGCGAATTGGCGAGCGGTCTCGATGGAAAAGGACGCATGGAAGAGCCCGAAAAAATTGTTCAATACCTCGATAATTATTTCGAGCCTAAAAATATGGCAGGAAAAAAGGTTTTGATCACAGCCGGGCCAACGTACGAAAAAATTGATCCTGTGCGGTTTGTAGGTAATTATTCTTCGGGTAAGATGGGCTTTGCCCTAGCTGAGGTATGTGCCAAACAAGGAGCTGAAGTAACGCTTGTGACCGGTCCGGTGAGTTTAAGCCTTAAAAATAAAAACATTATTCGCATCAATGTCGAATCGGCAGAAGAAATGCACAAAACGGTAATGTCGAAATTTGAAGAAATGGACGGTGCCATTCTTTGTGCAGCTGTTGCCGATTTCAGGCCGGTTGAAACTTCCGACACTAAATTTAAACGTAAAGGCGACCATCTGATGCTCAATCTGAAACCTACAACCGATATTGCGGCAGAGTTGGGGAAAATAAAAAAACACGAACAGTTTTTGGTGGGTTTTGCACTCGAAACGAATAATGAAGAAGCGAATGCAAAAGATAAGATGGAGCGTAAAAACTTCGATTTTATAGTTCTTAATTCATTGCAGGATCCAAATTCTGGTTTTGGGTTCGATACCAACAAGGTTTCGATTATCCATCGTTCCGGTTTGCAAAAGCAATATGAATTGAAAAGCAAACTTGATGTTGCCGAGGATATTGTGAACGAAATAAATACGCTTATTTTTTAAATTTGTGCTCATGCACAAAGCTCACTAAAGCCAAGGGAAATGAACAACAAAATCAAAATTATTCTACTTAGTTTATTCATAGCAGCTTATGCCGGAGCGCAGGAGTTGAATTGCAATATACAAATCAATTCAGATCAGATTTCGGGTTCGAACAAGTCGGTTTTTAATACGCTACAAAAGTCAGTTTCCGATTTTGTAAACAATCGTCGCTGGACCGAAATGTCGTATTCGAATGCCGAAAAGATTGAATGCTCGATGAATATAATCGTAAAAAGCGTGGAACAGGACGTTTTTACTGCCGAAATTCAGGTACAGTCGCGTAGGCCGGTGTACAATTCAAGCTATTTCAGTACCTTGTTCAATTTCAGAGACAATTACTTCAGTTTTGAATATAAGGAGTTCGATCAGCTCGAAATGAACGAAAACACAATTACTTCGAACCTCACGGCCGTATTGGCTTATTATGCTTATATTATTATTGGATATGATCAGGATTCGTTTTCCCGATTGGGTGGAAGCCCGTACTTTCAGGCAGCCGAAAGAATCGTGAATGCAGCTCAGTCTTCCGACCTGAAAGGTTGGAAAGCATTCGAAAGCCCCCGAAACAGGTATGCTTTGGTGAATAATCTTACAGATGAAGCATTCAAAAAATACAGAAATTATTTCTACGAATATCACAGGCTTGGACTCGACGAAATGTCGGCAAATTTAGTGAATGCAAGGGCTAAAATTCTGGCTGGTTTGCCATTGCTTCGCGAGGCTAACAGGGCGCGTCCTTCGGCTATTGTCATTACTTCATTTATGGATGCTAAATCGGACGAATTGGTGAATATATTCTCAAAAGGCACTGCGAATGAGAAGAAACAAGCTGTCGAAATTCTTTCGGATGTTCAGCCTACCCAATCGGATAAGTACGAAAAAATATTGAACTGATAGCTATACTTTTTTATACCTCAAAAAATAACAAATAGAATTTATGCTCACTTCGCTCTACATTTGTAACTATGCGCTTATATCGGAGTTGAAAATTGATTTTGACAAAGGTTTTTCTGTTATTACAGGCGAAACAGGTGCCGGAAAATCGATTATTCTAGGAGCATTGTCGTTGATTTTGGGACAAAGGGCCGAAACCAAATTTGTGAAAAAGGATACCGAAAAATGTGTTATCGAAGCCGAATTTGATATTTCGAACTATAAAAAGCTCAAATATTTTTTCGAAAACAACGACATCGATGATACCGGAAAAAGCTGTATCATTCGTCGGGAATTGATAAGTTCAGGTAAATCAAGGGCTTTTGTCAATGACACACCGGTTTCGCTTACCGTTTTACGCGACTTAAGCATACAACTCATCGATATTCATTCTCAGTTCGATAATTTAATGCTCTCGAATGATGGTTATCAGCTCGAGGTGGTAGACGTTGTGGCCAACAATAATGACTTGTTGAAAAAGTATGCCGCTGAATTCAATGAATGGCAGGAGCTATTGATCGAGTTAAAAAAGCTCGAAAAAATGGCTGAAAAATCGGCAATGGAGCTTGATTTTATTCATTTTCAGTTTACACAGCTCAATGATGCGAAATTGGATGAAAATGAGCAGGAGCTTTTAGAGTCGGAACAGGAAACGCTTGTGCATGCCGAGGAAATAAAGGCTGAACTTACAAATGCCACCATGTTGCTTGACGAAGAAAATTCAGTACTTCCGCTGTTGAAAGAAGTAATTGCAGGTGTGACGAAGGTGAAAAACTACATTTCGGGCAGCGAAACATGGATCGAACGTCTGCAAAGTTGTTATATTGAGATAAAGGACATTAAATCAGAGCTTGGCACTTTTGCCGATAAAGTTGAGTTCAATCCTTCGCGTCTGGAATGGATAGAAACCCGACTGAGTGAATTGTACACACTTCAGAAAAAATATAAGGTGAATTCGGTAGCCGAACTGATTGAAATCAGAAACGAATTTGAGAAACAGTTGCTTAAAATTGAGTCGTTTGATGAAGAAATTGAAAAGTCGAAGTCGATGATTGCGCTGGCTGCCGAAAACCTGAAACAAACAGCAAAACAGTTGACAGAGAGCCGTAAAAAAGCGGTTCAACCGATTGAGAAATATATGGTAAGTCAGTTGGTGAAGTTGGGAATCGTAAATGCACAGTTTAAAGTGGACGTGCGGCAGGTTCCTGATTTTTTACCCAATGGGATGGATGAAATCAGTTTTCTTTTTTCGGCCAACAAAAACCGTGAAGTACAACCCGTGCAATTAGTGGCTTCGGGAGGTGAAATGTCTCGACTTATGCTGTCGATCAAATCATTAATCGCCAATAAAACCGATTTGCCAAGCATTATTTTTGATGAAATTGACACCGGAGTTTCGGGCGAAATTGCGCATAGGGTTGGCGAAATTATGCAAACAATGAGCAAAGAAATGCAGGTCATCACCATTACTCATTTGCCACAAATAGCTGCCAAAAGTGCTCACCATTATCGTGTGTTCAAAGACGATTCGGGTGAACAATCCCAGACGCGAATAGTGAAGCTATCGAATGAAGAGAGAGTTACAGAGATTGCTCAAATGCTGAGTGGCAAAAATATTACGCAGGCAGCTTTGCAAAATGCCCGCGAGCTGCTGGGACAGAAGTGATTCCGGTCTCTTAGCCTTAAAGATATTATTTCCTTTATTCCTCTACAACAATTATTTCGGAAGTTACTTCTATGGCTTTGCGATACAATGCGCCCACTCCACAATAGGTTTCTTCCGACATTTTTACTGCCTTTTCGAGTTTATCCATGGGTAGGTTTTTGCCTGTAATGGTGTAAATGACATGCATTTTTTCATAATGTTTCGGATGCTCGTCAGTAACGTCGCCCTGAACTTCGATGTCAACAGCTGTGAAATCTACACGCATTTTCTGAAGTATAGAAACCACATCCATTCCTGTGCAGCCACTAAGCGCTGCTAATTGCAATCTTTTTGGACCGGGACCTGAATTTTGTCCGCCACCTTCTACAGGAGCATCCATCATTAATTTATGCCCGTTTATATCGGCTTCGAAGGCCAAACCACCTTTCCAGCTCGTTTTTATTGAATGTTTTTCAGCCATGATAATTTGTATTGTAAAATGAATATATTTTTCAAACAAACTCTGTCTGCCATTGTTCATTTATAAAGCAGAATTTAATTCACAATTGAATACAGCTGTTCCGATAATTTATTGGACGCAAATGAAACGAATATAAAACTAATTGCTATTTTTGTAGAAAAATAAATAAAATATGGCAGCAATAAACGAAAGAATAGCATCGCTCAGAGATGTAATGAGGAAAGCAGGAGTGTCAGCATGTATCATTCCGGGTACCGACCCTCATGCCAGTGAATATATAGCCGACTACTGGAAAGAACGTGTTTGGATATCAGGATTTACCGGATCGGCCGGTACTGCGGTTGTGACTTTGACAAAAGCAGGTTTATGGACCGATTCACGCTATTTTTTGCAGGGTGAAGAAGAATTAAAGGGTTCGGGGATGGACTTGATGAAAATGGGATTGCCCGAAACTGCTGATATTATTCCCTGGTTGATAGATACCCTGAAGTCGGGAGAAAAAGTGGCCGTTAATGCCCAAATGTTTTCGGTTAACGCTTATGCAGCCATGAAATCTGAGCTCGAAACTGTTGGAATTGAATTAGTTTCGATTGATTTAATGAAAGAAGTATGGACCGATCGACCTGAGCTGCCCAAAAATCCGTTTTATGTTTTTGACCTTCAATACAGCGGTCGATCTGCAGCCGATAAAATTGCAGCTACACGTGCCGAAATGGCAAAATTACGTGCGCAGGTTTTTGTAATGTCGGCGTTGGACGATATAGCATGGTTGTTCAATATCAGAGGCAACGATGTTGATTTCAACCCTGTTGTGATTGCCTATGCGCTTGTTGAAGAAAATGATGTGACTTTATTTGTCGATGAGGATAAACTTACCGACGAGACAAAAGCATATTTGGCCAACGCAAAAGTTCGGGTCAAAGCCTATGATGCTATTTATTCAGTGTTGGAGCAGATCGAAATTGCGAAAACGGTTTTGATTGATGGCGCTAAACTGAACAGAGCATTGTACGAAAGTATACCAGCCGCTTGCCCTAAACGAAATACAATGTCGCCTGTGTTTAAACTGAAAAGTATTAAAAATGAAGTGGAAATGGCCGGAGTGAGAAAGGCAATGGTAAAGGATGGTGTGGCATTGACCCGCTTTTTTATCTGGCTCGATGAAAATCTGAAATCAGGAAAGCTAAACGAGGTGAATGTGGATCAGAAATTATACGAATTCCGCAGCAAGCAGGAAAACTTTAAAGGCGAAAGTTTCAGTACAATAGCCGGATATGGACCTCATGGCGCTATTGTTCATTACAGGGCAGTCCCCGAATCGGCTTCTACCCTTAAACCAGAGAACTTGTTTCTGCTCGATTCGGGTGGTCAATATCTTGAAGGAACTACCGATATTACACGTACAGTGGCTTTAGGTACGCCTACAGTGAAACAAAAAATTGATTTTACATTGGTGCTGAAAGGACATATAGCATTGGCTACCGCGAAATTCCCTTCCGGAACACGTGGTTCGCAGCTCGATATTCTGGCTCGTAAGGCTATGTGGGATTTGGGTATTAATTACGGACACGGAACCGGCCACGGAGTTGGTCATTTTCTGAATGTACATGAAGGGCCACAAAATATCAGAATGGACGAAAACCCGATCAGCTTGCAGGAAGGTATGTTTATGTCGAATGAACCCGGTTTGTACCGCACCAATCAGTATGGAATTCGTACTGAAAACCTGATACATGTGATAAAAGCCGAAAAAACAGAATTTGGAGAATTTCTTAAATTCGAAACGGTCACTTTGTTTCCTATTGATAAAGAACTGATTGATGTGGAAATGATGTCGGACGAAGATATCGACTGGCTGAACAATTATCACAAAAGAGTATATGACTCGTTAGCTCAGAAACTCGACGAAAATGAGCGTGAATGGTTGAGTCTTAAATGTGCTAAGTTGAAAAGATAAAAATGACTTTTGAAATAGAGGATACATTATTAGGAAAGCAAGCATCGTACCCTGAGCGCTACGATGCTTCTTTATTATTCCGGATTCCCCGTTCCGAAAACAGATTGAGATATGGCATTGAAGATGCCGATCTGCCATTCGTGGGAGTGGATGTATTGAATTGTTACGAAGTTTCGTTTCTTACCGACAATGGCTTGCCTGTGTCGCGGATGCTGAAGCTGATTTACGCTGCCGAAAGCAAGTATCTGGTAGAATCGAAATCGCTGAAACTATACCTGAACTCGTTTAACATGGAACGCCTTGGAGAATCGATGGGTCAGGCCGAGCTGAAAATATCAGAACTTATTCAGCAGGATTTGAGTCAGCTGCTCGAAACAGAAGTAAGCGTAAGTTTGTTTTCGCAACGTACGTCTGAAATGATTCCTTTTGATGAAATACGGAATATTGCACTTATAGATTTGATCCCGGAGGATACATTACAGCTCCAAAAGTTTGATAATTACACCGAAACGCCATCGTTGTTGAAAGCAAAAATGACGCATCATGTTCATAAATATCAGTTTACAACAGATTTATTGCGCTCGAATTGCAGGGTTACGCATCAGCCCGATTGGGGCGATTTGTTTGTGATGATGGAAACGAATTATGAAATTGACTTAGCCTCTGTGCTCACTTATCTGGTGTCGTTCCGAAAGGAAAATCATTTTCATGAAGAAGTGGTTGAAATGATTTACAAGCGTTTTCAGGATGCTTTTTGTCCCGAAAAAATGATGGTGGCTGCAATGTACACGCGTCGTGGAGGCATTGATATCAATCCCATTCGGGTTTCGCATGCCGATTTAATCGACAAGGCTTTTCTGAGTGTTACACATTGTCTGGCCAAAACTTTCCGTCAATAAATTGAATTTCAATCTTGTTGGTTGAATGTAATTATTGTGAGCAGGATTTTTAAGATTCTATTTCGAATATTTTTCGTTCAAGCCTTGTAAAACCAAAAAAGAAATGTATCTTTGCACCCGCTAACGCACCATGCGGTTGTGGCGTAATTGGTAGCCGCGCCAGACTTAGGATCTGGTGCCGAGAGGCGTGGGGGTTCGAGTCCCTTCAGCCGCACGAAAAAGCCGATAATCTGAATGATTATCGGCTTTTTTCATTTTTATTGGTGTTCGGGTCTTAGCAAATCGTTGACTGTTTTTACCGGATTAAAAGTTTCAATAGGAACTTCGATAAAAATTGTGTTCCAATCGCTCATTGCACCGTTCCAAAGACCCGGCAATTCGAGCGCTTTAAGTTCCTTCCCATTTTTTGATTTTACCGAAATAAATCCTGTGTTTTTGTCGACATATCGCAGTAAATCGAACTTCTGACCTTTGTAATTTTTAACTCCACACACTAAATCCACCGGATTGAAGTGCGACGATTGCATCATTTTCGCTTTTTCTACAGGATTGTTCAGGTCGATCTGTGAACTTTCGAGGATTTGTGGCGAGACAGTTCCATCAGGGTTGACGGTGAGAAAAGGACCTCCACCGGGTTCGCCTGTGTTTTTTACCATACCACAAACACGCATTGGGCGATTTAATTTTGTAGCGAGGTAGTGCTGAAGGTCAGGGTCCGAAAGCATCGAAATATCTTGTTTGTGGTTGTTGAGCTCTTTTTCGCAAAAATCACTAATTTCTTTGAGTTTGCTGTTATTTAACTGTCCCGACTCCATTTCATGCAAATAGACAAATGCTTTTTTCTGAAGACTGACGAGCAAACCGGCGATTACTTTTTTGTAAAGAATGGTGGCGCTTTTCAGGGCATCGGGTACAACATTGTCGATGTTTTTAATAAAAATCACATCCGCTTCCAGGTCGTTCAGGTTTTCGATCAAAGCACCATGTCCGCCGGGGCGGAATACCAATGTGCCGTTTTCTCTGAATGGCTCATTGTTGGCATCGGCAGCAATGGTGTCGGTGGATGGTTTTTGTTCCGAGAAACTGATGATAAATTTTCGTTGTAATTTTTGTTCATACGCTTTTAGCGTTTCATTCAGATGCTTTTCGAACAGCGCACGATGCTCGGTCGAAACCGTAAAATGCAAATTCACTTCATTTTTAGCATTCGAAGCGTACATAGCTCCTTCGGCTAAATGTTCCTGCATGGGAGTCCGTTTTTCGGCGGGGTAGGAGTGGAACTGAAGTAGTCCTTTGGGGAGCGAACCATAATTCAACCCTTTTTCGAGCAGCAATTGCTCAACAACAGTTTTATATTGCTTGTTTTGGATTAAATCCTGAATTCCTTTTCCTGTATTGGCTTTGCAGGTTTTGTCGAGCAATTCAGCAAAAGCAAATTGATTGATTTCATCAAAAAATTTCCTTTCAGCCGCTTTTTCAGGTTCGTTCGACTTGCCATCCAGAAACTCAAACAGGTCTTTGAACATACGACTGGCGGCGCCCGATGCGGGAACAAATTTAAGAATTGAAGCATTGCTTTGCAGGTAGTCATTCCATACCCCGAGATATTCGTCCACGAGTTTATCGCCAAGACACAAAATTCCATTGCCGGGTTCAACAGGACTTACAATGGTCAGGAATGGAAAACCCTTGGCAAAGGATAGAAGTTGTTCCTGTATTTTATTTGAACTGATCCCTTTTTTATCGAGAAGCAATTGGTCGGTTGGGTTTATCATGTTTTTTTGAGTATTAAATTGTAAAAATAGTGTCATTGCAAAGATATAGATTTTTTTCAATTGATTTTAATTTTCTATCGCTCAAATGCGCTGTACGAAGATTTATTCGTTTACAAAGCGTTGTTTTTAATTTAAATACTTATTGTAGAAAGTGCAAGTCAATACAACCACCAAATAACGTCAGTTTTTGCACATCTATTTTTTTAAGTTTATGCTATATTTGCAATGACTAAAAATCAAAAAATATTCAAGCTAATGTTAAATCAAAATCTAATCATTTTAAAAATGAAGGAAAAAAGAACAGGCGGTAATTTTACCCAAAAAGTTATTTTTTGTTTCGCTATGTTGGTTTTTTTAGGCAGTACTGCACTTGCTCAAACAAAATCAATATCCGGCGTTGTAAAGGATGCATCAGGAGAAACGATTATTGCCGCATCCGTTATTGTAAAAGGTACGAACATCGGAACTGTGACAAACATCGATGGGGAGTTCAAATTAAATGTTCCCGCCAATGCTCAAACACTCGTTGTGTCATATGTGGGAATGAAAACCGAGGAAGTTAAAATTTCAGGAAATGTAATTAACGTAACCTTAACCGACAATGCCCGCATGTTGGACGAAGTAGTGGCCATTGGTTATGGTACTACAAGGCGTAAGGACATTACAGGCTCTGTAGCTTCGGTAAAAGCCGATGCGCTTGCAGCTATTCCGGTTACTTCGGCCATCGAAGCCATTTCGGGTAAGCTTGCCGGTGTGCAGGTAACTACTACCGAAGGTTCGCCCGACGCCGAAGTGAAAATCCGTGTGCGTGGAGGTGGATCTATTACAGGCGACAATAAACCACTGTTCATAGTGGATGGTTTTCCCGTTGAATCTATCAGCGACATTGCACCCAGCGATATTGAAAGTATGGATGTGCTCAAGGATGCATCTTCTACCGCCATTTATGGATCGCGCGGTGCTAATGGTGTAATCATAGTGACTACTAAATCGGGCAAGGAAGGTAAAGTGGTGGTGAACTACAATGCTTTTACAAGCTGGAAAAAAATGGCCAATACGATGCCGGTACTTGGCGCTTCGGATTATGCTAAATGGCAGTATGAATTGGCATTGCTGAAAAACAATGGTGAAGCTGATTCGTACGAGAAATTCTTTGGCAATTACGAAGATATTGATCTTTATGACAATGTACCAACCAACGATTGGCAAAATCTTGTATTTGGTCGCACAGGCTTCACTTTCAACCATAACTTATCTATTACCGGTGGAACAGATAAAAGTAAATTTTCCTTCAGTTTCAGCAACGTCAACGACAAAGCCATTATGGAAATGTCGAGTTTCCGTCGCGATAACCTGAATTTCAAATTTAACACTAAAGTTTCCAAAACAGTTACACTCGATTTTTCTTCGAGGTATTCGAATACCAAAATTTATGGTGGTGGTGCCAACGAGCAAAGAGAAGTGTCGAGCGCCGACTCGCGTTTGAAACATGCTATGATTTATACGCCATTTCCTATTAGCGACTTAACATCAGAAAGTGGTGCAAGCGACGATACCGAAGTGGGTAACCTGTATAATCCTTTGGTGAATTTGTCGGACAACGACCAACAGCAATTCCGTAAAACCTATAATATGGCAGGATCTGTTACCTGGGAAGTGTTTAAAAATTTCAAAGCCAAAGCCGAAGTGGGTTACGACGATTACAGCAATAAAAATAATCGTTTTTATGGGATGACCACTTATTACATTAAAAATGTGCCATCCTCTACCAATCAGAATCATCCGGCGGTAATACTTACCAATACCGATCGCTCAACTATTCGTAGCACCAATACGATCAATTATGATTTCAAAAAGTTGTTGAGTGAGGATCATAACCTTAATATGATGGTGGGACATGAGTATATTTGGCAACAATCAGGAGCATTGACAACTACTGTACACGGATTGCCTACAGGATTTGACTCTCAAACATCATTCAACCTTACTACACAGGGTTTTGCTAACTCGATCAGTAATTTCTACGATCCGGATGATAAATTACTTTCTTTCTTTGGACGTGCCAACTACGATTACAAAAGTAAGTATTTGTTGAGCGCTACTTTCCGTGCCGATGGTTCAAGTAAATTTTCGGCAGGCAACAAGTGGGGATATTTCCCATCGGCTGCAGCTGCATGGCGTGTTTCGGGCGAAGATTTTATGGCCGACAGCAAAAACTGGCTCGACGATTTGAAATTGCGCTTAAGCTATGGTACTGCCGGTAACAATAATATACCTTCAGGACAAATGACACAGTCATTTGAATCTAAAACGACTACATGGATCAATGGTTTCGGAAGTTATTGGTCGGCTTCGAAAATTATGGCTAACCCTGATTTGAAATGGGAAACCACTGTTACTCGTAATGCTGGTATCGATTTCAGTCTTTTCAACAGTAAATTAAACGGTAGTATCGAAGGATACTGGAACTCTACAGTAGATTTGTTGATCAACTTCCCGATTCCCGGAACAGGATATGATTCGCAATACCGCAATATGGGCGAAACACGTAACCGTGGTGTCGAATTGTCGCTCAACTGGATGGCTATCAATAAGAAAAATTTCGGTTTGAATTTCAGCGGAAACATTGGATTTAATCATAATAAAATTATGTCATTGGGTCTGATGGACGACTTTGGAGCTTCAAGTGGTTGGGCGTCGACTGAAATTGGCGTTGATTACTGGATTGCAACAGGAGGTTCGGTTGGACAAATGTATGGATATGTTTCGGACGGCCGTTACGAAGTGTCTGACTTTAAAGAATACAATGCCACAACCAAAAAATGGATTTTGAATGATGGAGTAGCAGATGCTTCGGGTGTGGTTGGTGCTTTGCGTCCGGGTTCGATGAAACTTAAAAACCTGACAGAAGGTGACAATATTGTAAATGTTGACGACCGTAAAATTATTGGCGATGCTAATCCTTTACACACAGGTGGATTTACAATGAACGGACGTGTGTACGGTTTCGATTTGAGCGCCAATTTCAACTGGAGTTTTGGCAACGACATTTACAATGCCAACAAAGTGGAATATACATCAACAAGTAAATATCAGTACCGTAACATGATTACCGAAATGGAATTGGGTAAACGCTGGACCAACCTCAATGCTAATGGTACACTCAGCAACGATCCTGCAGAATTAGCTGCCCTGAATGCCAATACTACTATGTGGTCGCCAAATATGGATCGTTATGTATTTTCCGATTGGGCCGTTGAAGATGGGTCATTCCTTCGCCTGAATACACTTTCATTAGGATATACTTTGCCACAAAGCATACTTGATGCTATGAAAATATCGAATCTGAGGATTTATGCTACCGGATACAATGTGTTTATATTGACAAATTACAGTGGATTCGATCCTGAAGTATCGACACGTCGTCAGACTGCACTTACTCCCGGAGTAGATTATTCGGCTTATCCTAAGAGTCGTCAGTTTGTGTTAGGTCTCAATTTAAGTTTTTAATTAATAAAGTATAGTAAGATGAAAAATATATTATTTAAATCTTTATTCGTGTTGACATTGGCAGGGCTGATAAGCGCTTGCAGCGATGTGATAGAGGCACCTACAAAATCGTCGTTGGATGAAAATGTGATTTTTTCAACACCGGTTTTGGCCGAAGGTGCTGTCATGGGAATTCACCAGTCTTTTTCTGAAACAAATTCATACCGTGGTCGTTTTATTCCGTTCTATGGTTTAAATACAGACCTTGAATGGTGGAATTCGTCAGAAAACACTACCGACGACAGAGCGCTGCTTATGGGATATAACCCTATAGCAGGAAGTACTCAAATGAATACTGAAAACAATGCCTGGGCTAAAATGTACGAAGGCATCGAACGTGCCAATATCTGCATCCGTGGATTGCGCGCTTATGGCGATGTTGAAAACAACAAGGAATTGGCTCAGCTGCTTGGCGAAGCGCTCACCCTGCGTGCTTTTATTTATGTTGATCTTATGAAAGCATGGGGCGATGTGCCTGCACGTTTCGAACCATTGACTACCGAAACGCTTTATCTTCCAAAATCGGACAGAGATGTGATTTATAAACAAATCATTGCCGACCTCGAAGAGGCAGCCACGCTTGTAGCATGGCCAAAAGAGAATGCAGCCACTCAATCCACCGAACGTGTGAATAAAGCGTTTGTAAAAGGTTTTCTGGCTCGTACCTGTCTTTATGCAGCCGGCTATTCTCAACGTGCCGATGGTTCTATCCGTCGTAGCAACGATCCCGAATTGGCTGTAGATAAAATGTACAAAAAGGCAAAAGACGCTTGTTTGGATGTTATTAACAGCAAAACAAGTACACTGGGTAGTTTCGAACAGAATTTTAAAAATCTTTGTCAGGATAAAACAACAACCGGTCTTGAATCGCTTTACGAATTGCCATTTTCCGATGGTCGTGGTCGTGTTCTTTATACATTTGGTGTAAAACACAAAACTGTAGATAAATATACGATGCAGGCTCAGGGTGGTGCCAACGGACCATTGCCTACTTTGTTTTACGATTATGATAAGGATGATATTCGTCGTGATATTACCTGTGTGCCCTATTACTGGGACGGAGGTGTGAAAGTGAACGAAACACAGGCAAGTGGAGGATACCAGGTGCCCAACAAACTGAGCCAATGGTATTTTGGTAAACTCCGTTACGAATGGATGAGCCGTGTTGTAACTTCGACCAACGATGACGGTGTGAACTGGCAGGTAATGCGCCTTGCAGATGTGTACCTGATGGCTGCTGAAGCGATCAACGAACTGGAAGGTCCCGGCGCTGCTGCTCCTTATCTGAAGGCAGTTCGCGAACGTGCTTTCCCTGGTAATTCGGCAAAAGTGGAAACCTATATGGCGTCGGTTACTGCAAATAAAGATGCTTTCTTTAAAGCTATCGTGGACGAACGCGCTTTTGAATTTGCAGGTGAAATGCTTCGTAAAGCCGACCTTATTCGCTGGAACTTACTTTCAGCTAAGCTGACAGAAGCTAAAAATAATCTTGCTGCATTGGCCAACCGTACCGGTAAATATGCAGGATATCCTGATAAAATATATTACAAAACGGCAGCCGATGGCGAAAGTCTTGTGATCTACGGATTAGAAAAAGGACATACTGATGCCGAAGGAGCTGCATTGGGTTATACTTCGAGCAAAGGCTGGTTTGTAAGCGATGGTGTAAATACGATGAATGATGCGAAAGTCAATTCGCTTTATCTTCGCAATCCTGACGAAAGACAGTTTTGGCCTATCTGGCAGGTGTTTATCGACTCAAGCAACGGAACACTTAAAAATGATTACGGTTATTAATTTACGTTTAATAAAATTGAAAGAATTATGAATAATATAATCAAAAAATCAATCTATGTTTCCTTTCTTTCTCTGGCTGTTGTTCTGTCGTCGTGCGATGAACGTCTGGAAGAAGTAACTACACTGGTGACCGACAGACTGTTCTCGGCCACCGATGTTGAAGCCAGTGTGGTTAACAAAACGCAGGTGATTTTAAAATGGGATAAAAATCAGAACGCTCAGAGCTATACAATCGAAGTTTTCGAAAACGATTCGCTGACTTTTGCCGGAACGCCTGTGATGGTAATCAATGATATTACCAACGCCGATATTCCTTACACAATCGCTACCGGTTTGGTGGGGCAAACTCAGTATTCTGCCCGTATCAAAACAATAGGCGAAGGTATTGCCGATTCGAAATGGAAAGGAATTTATTTCAGAACAGCTGCCGAGCAAATTATGCAGCCGGTTAATGCCGAAACTGTAACTGCAAGCACTGCGGTGATTAAATGGACACCCGGCGAAACAGCTACCCGTGTAGTTGCCATCAATGGAACCAATCAGGTAAGTCAGAATGTAACAGCTGCCGAAATAGCAGCTGGTTCGATGGTGCTTGCCGGACTGGCTGAGGATACAAAATACACTGTGCGTCTGCTCAAGGATGATAAAGTGCGCGGAAGTGGAAGCTTCGAAACCCTGATGGATTTGAATGCTGCCGGGACAGTGGTAGTAAATACAGGGGATGATTTACTTGCCGCTATACAAGGCGCTGCATCGGGGACCCGTATTGTAATTAATGCATCAGCTGCCGGCGACGAGTTTTTATTGGGAGGACAGACCATTGATATTGATAAAGCAATTTCAATTCGTGGCTACCGTCAAAGCAAAATGCCTGTAGTACATGCTATGTTCCGTGCTACAAGTGCCAATACAGCTTTGTATATCCGTTCAATCGTTTTGGATGGTTTAAGCGAAGGCGTTTACCGCGATCACCTTTTGCAACTTACTGTGTCGAACATCGAAACCGGACCGTTTGTTTTCAAAGACTGCGTCATTCGTAACTACAACAAATCTCTGTTGGCCGGTGCCAGCGGCATTGTGACAGCTGTAAAAGAATTCAGAATTGAGAATTCGAAAGTATCGAATATACTGACCAATAGCGCCGACTGTATCGATGTACGTGCGGGAGTTGTTGAAAAACTGAATCTTATCAATTCTACCTTTAGTAACTGTGCTCCTGCCCGTGATTTTATCCGTTTGGATGATGCTTCGGCTGGATTTACGGGTAAAACGTCTGTGGTTAATGTGAATCGTTGTACATTCAATGCTGTGAGCAACGACGCTGCCAAAAGAATATTATATATTCGCTACGGAGGTAGCGCTGCACCGCTGAACAGTACCACTTTTAATAATAATGTGATAGCAAATACAGCGGGTTACTACACCAATCAGCCGGCAACAGTGTTTACAAAGAGCAAGAACAATTACTATAAAGCTACCGGCTTTACAGTGAATCTAACCGTAAATGCTCAGGTGGATGTGGCAGGTAATTTTACCGAACTGAATCCTGGTTTTGTGGATGAAGCGGGTGGTAACTTTACAATTACCAACAAAACATTGCTCGACAATGGTGTTGGAGCTTCTATAAGTTGGTAAATGTATCATTTATAAATTCAAAGCGAAAAGGCCGTTTGTCCTTTTCGCTTTTTTTAATGAAAGTAAACCAATGCTGCAATTTAAAAAGACTTATAATTGCTATAACATGCAGAAGAAACATCCGATATTTTTTTAATAAACAGAAGTCAGTATTTTTGATGACAAAACAAACAGATCGGATGCTCTGTTTTAATACTATCAATTTCAATAGTAAATATCTCGATCACTTTTCAAACACACAAATATTCTCTTATGACAAATATCAAATCCATTGCAACCATTCTCATTTTTTTGTTCGCCTTTCAACTCAATAATAGCATTGTTGCCGCCAATCCCGATACCATGGAGCAACTTGCCTTTCCCGGTGCCGAAGGTGGCGGAGCTTATACCACGGGTGGGAGAGGAGGACAGGTGATTTATGTTACTTCGCTCGAAGATGAAGACAGCATTCCGGGTACCCTGCGCTGGGCGTTGAAACAGAAAAGTCCGAAAACAATACTTTTTAAAGTGGCGGGTGTTATCGATTTAAAATCAGAACTGAAAATTACAAAGGATAATGTCACAATCGCAGGACAATCGGCACCCGGTGATGGGATTTGTATCAAAGGTTTTCCGGTTTTTATAAGTGCCGACAATGTTGTAATCCGGTTTCTGAGATTCCGGATGGGCGATCAGAACAAGATTCAGGACGACGCCTTCAAGGCCAATAAACGTAAAAATGTGATTGTCGATCATTGTTCGATGAGCTGGAGTACCGACGAGTGTGCTTCTTTCTACGACAACGAAAACTTTACGCTTCAGTGGAGCATTATTTCCGAAAGTCTGCGAAATTCGGTACACAAAAAAGGCTCGCATGGGTATGGAGGTATCTGGGGTGGTAAAATGGCATCGTTCCATCATAATTTATTGGCACATCACGACAGTCGCAATCCACGTTTTTGCGGTAGTCGTTATAGCAATCAGCCCGAACTCGAAAAAGTAGATTTCCGCAATAATGTGATTTACAATTGGGGAAGCAACAGCGGTTATGCGGGCGAAGGTGGCTCTTACAATATCGTAAATAACTATTACAAACCAGGTCCGCTTACGCTCGAAAATGGCGGAAAAGCATCCCGACGAATTTTTTCGCCTAATTCGGACGAAGGAGCCAATGCGCAAGCCAAAGGAGTTTGGGGTAAGTTTTTTCTGAAAGGAAACGTGATGGAAGGCAACAAAGAAGTTACTAACAATAACATCAATGGCTTTCATGTCCGATTGGAGGAAGGCGAAACCACTCAGGCCAATGATCTTTTGTCGGCAAAGGAATTTAATTTGTTTAAGTTCAAATGCCAATCGGCCACCAAAGCCTATACGGCAGTGTTGGCTAATGCAGGAGCAAGCCTGAAACGCGACACGGTGGATCGACGTATCGTTCGTGAAGTGACAACCGGCACATTTACTTTCAATGGGTCGAATGGTAGTAAGCTTGGCATTATCGATTCGCAATCAGATGTAGGTGGATGGCCTGTGTATGCTTTCGATGCTTCGCAGGTGCCTGTTGATACCGACAACGACGGAATGCCCGACAGTTGGGAAGATAAAAATAAACTGGATAAAAATAACGGAGCCGATGGCGCTCAGTACAGTTTAAGCAAAGCCTATACAAATGTGGAAATGTATCTGAACGCATTGGTGCAGCATCTGTATTGAGTTTCTAGTTTCGGGTTCGTAAACGCTTCAACAATTCAATGCTTGAACAATTGATAGCGTCTGAAATGCAAGGTAGAGCGTCTGAAATGCAAGGTAGAGCGTCTGAAATGCAAGGTGGAGCGTCTGAAAG
>CAYMHE010000030.1:0-27552 GCA_964390175.1 uncultured Paludibacter sp. | reverse complement strand
GTAGTGATATGCGTTAAATGTTTAAATTTGCATATCACGAAAAACAGAATGATTGAATATCTTCAAACCAATGACGACAAATACAGAGATGCATTGATAGCGCTTTATATCGGGTGCTTTTCGTCCGGCCTATCGGCTCAGTACATCAACGAAGATCAGCTGTCTGATTATATTGATTTTATTCTGAATAAGGGTTATGGAGTGCTTGCCATCGAAAACGAATTGTTGGTTGCGGCATTGCTGTGTTTTCCGTTAAAATACGATAAAGATGTGCCGATAGAAATAACTGACAATTACAATGTTGACAATTGTATTTATATTGCAGAGCTAATGGTGACCGAGCAGAAACGAGGATTCGGTATAGCGAAAAAGATGATGGAGGAGTTTGAAAATAAGCTGGATACAAACGTTACGGATTTATTCATTCGGGTTTGGGACAAAAATGTTCCCGCATTGACATTGTACGAAAAACAAGGATTCACATCGGTGGCAACAATTCTTCAGCACAAACTGGAGAAAGATGGAGCCAACCTGTTATTAATGAGAAAAATGTATTTAAATAAAAAAGCCGGTATAAGTTATGCAGAAATTAATCACAAAAACTATTGATTTAGGTAGTGGAGATGCTGAGACAAAGCGCCTTGAAATTCTTGATTATTTTGAAAAAACCTGGGAAATAGATGAAAAACTCTACAGTCAGTTGAGATCCGACGATGTTTTTTATCATCGGGGTGATCCGCTTCGGCATGTTCTTCTTTTTTACTTGGGGCATACTGCTGTTTTTTTTATCAATAAGCTTTTTCTGGCAAAAATCATTGAGACGCGCATCAATCCATCTTTCGAATCCATCTTTGCCATTGGTGTCGACGAAATGAGTTGGGATGATTTAGACGAAAAACATTATAACTGGCCAACCGTTTCGGAAGTCCGTGCTTATCGCGATAAAGCTAAAATGATGTTGAGGGAAGTTATTCTCAGCACTCCGCTTGTGCTTCCGGTAACCTGGGAACACCCATTTTGGATTATTATGATGGGCATCGAACACGAACGAATTCATCTCGAAACATCTTCAGTTCTTATACGTCAACTTCCATTAGAACATGTTATAGCAGGGAAATTCGGTGAAATCTGTAAGGATGCCGGAGCTGCTCCTGCGAATGAATTTCTGCCCGTTCCGGGTGCCGAAATGCAACTTGGAAAACCAGTTTCGCATCCGCTTTACGGCTGGGACAACGAATATGGAAAACACGTTGAAAAAGTTAAAGCCTTCAGTGCAACTAAATACCTGATATCGAATGGTGAGTTTTTGAAATTTGTAGAGGCCGGCGGATACGAAACGGAAGCCTACTGGACAGAGGAAGGCTGGAATTGGCGAAATTTCAAACAAGCGACATTGCCCCTTTTTTGGCGCAAAACTGCTGATGAATACTACCTGCGTTTGGTGGCCGAAGAAATTCCCATGCCCTGGAACTGGCCAGTGGAAGTGAATTATCTCGAAGCAAAAGCGTATTGCAACTGGAAAACGGCACGCGAAGGTAAAACTTTCAGATTGCCAACCGAAGCTGAATGGTATCGATTGCTGGAACATTGTGAAGTTCAGGATGAAATGGAATGGAAGCAAGCTCCCGGAAATATTAATCTTGAACATTATAGTTCACCTTGCCCGGTTGATAAGTTTAAAACAGGTGAATTTTACGACCTGATAGGCAATGTGTGGCAATGGACCGAAACGCCGATTACAGGATTTGCAGGCTTTAAAGTGCATCCCATGTACGATGACTTTTCAACGCCTACTTTCGATGGGAAGCACAATCTGATAAAAGGTGGATCGTGGATTTCAACCGGCAACGAAGCTACGCATCATGCACGTTATGCTTTTCGCCGGCATTTTTATCAACATGCAGGTTTTCGTATTGTTGAGTCGGAGACTCCTCTTTCAATTCAGTTGGACGAGTACGAAACCGACACAGAAGTAGTCAATTCGTGTGAAGAAATGTGGGGTGCAGGCGAGGGACAGAATTTCTCAAAGGCTTTGGCGGCTGAGATATTAAAAGTGGTGGAACAAGCTGATTCAAAGTCTCTACTCGATTTAAATACCGACACCGGCAGACTTGCTTTTGAACTGGCGCCATTTTTTAAAAATATAACAGCGCTCGATGTATCAGCACGATTTATTCGTATGCCTATTCAGTTACAGGAAAAAGGATTTATACGTTATATCGTTAAAGATGAGGGAGAATTGGTATTCTATCGCGAGATTGTACTTTCGGATACAGCCTTGAAAAGCGAAAAGGGGAAAATTATCTTTATGCAGGACAACCCGAACAATTTGAAACCAATCTACAATAGTTTTGATGTGATTGTTGCTCCCAATGTGCTTGAGGAGCTTACATGTCCGATTTTATTGCTAAAAAATATACACGAGCGGCTCAATAGCAATGGATTGCTTGTTCTTACTTCGACGTACGATTGGGAATTGAATAACATTAAGAGAGAACATTGGCCGGGAGGTTTCAAAAAAGATGGAGAACCGGTTACTTCCTTCGAAGGCATCAAAAATATACTGAGTGATCACTTCGAGCTTATCAAGACTCCTTTTGACTTATTGAAAATAAGTAAGCATTCGAGCAGAACTATTGTTACGAAAAAATGCGAATTGAGTTTCTGGAGATTGAAAAAGTAAGAAATCGTATTGGTTTTGTCGCTGATTTAACGAAAATAACACATTTCATAAACTTTTTTCGTACATTTGCCCCATGCAAACCGATGAAAAACGATTGACAATTCGTGAATGGTCGGAGGATGATCGTCCTCGCGAAAAAATGCTTCGAAAAGGCACATCAAGTCTTTCGGATGCCGAATTGTTGGCCATTCTTATCGGTTCTGGAAATAGGGATGAATCGGCTGTGGAACTAGCGCGAAGAATTATGCGTGAGTGCGATGATAACATTAATGAATTGGCGCGACTCTCTATCGCCGATTTATGCAAAAAGTTTAAAGGCATTGGAGAAGCCAAAGCCATAACCATAAGAGCTGCGCTGGAGTTAGGCAAACGTCGGAAAACGAGCGATTTCCTTGAACGCAAGCAAATATTGTCGAGCAGAGACTTGTTTGAAGTGTTTGAGCCATTGCTGATTGATTTGGTACATGAAGAATTTTGGATTGTATTTATGAATGGCGCCAATAAAGTGTTGAGCACTCATAAGTTAACGCAAGGAGGCATTCAACAAACCATTGTCGATGTTCCGTTGTTGCTCAAAATGTCGCTCGAAAGATTGGCTCAATCCATTGCCGTAGCTCACAATCATCCATCGGGTCAGAACAAACCGAGCAGCGAAGATGAAAACATTACCCGGCGCATAAAGCAGGGTTGCGATGCCATTGGTATCCGGCTGCTCGACCATATCATCGTTGCGCGGGGAAAATATTACAGTTTTGCCGATGACGGAAAATTGTTGTAAACTGCCATAAGCAAAAAAAAGAAATAATAATCGGAAAATAATCAAAGCCATCAACTAATCAATTTAAAAAATGATATTATTAGAAGTAGAAAACGTAGTGAAACAATTTGCCGAACATCGCGCTTTGGATGGCGTGAGTCTTTCGGTACCCGAAAACTCTGTTTACGGACTTTTGGGCCCCAACGGCGCAGGGAAAACAACACTTATTCGTATCATTAATTGTATAACAGCTCCCGATAGCGGTGAAGTACGCCTCAATGGAAAACGAATGACCGCCGAAGATGTACGCCATATCGGTTATCTGCCCGAAGAACGCGGATTGTATAAAAAAATGAAAATCGGCGAACAGGCTTTGTACCTGGCTCAACTTAGGGGAATGTCGAAAAATGACGCTTTGAAATCGTTGAAATATTGGTTCGAAAAATTCGAAATTCAAGCTTGGTGGGACAAAAAAGTGGAAGAGCTTTCGAAGGGAATGGCTCAAAAAGTACAATTTATAACCACCATTCTTCACAATCCCAAATTGCTTATTTTCGATGAGCCCTTCAGTGGTTTCGATCCCGTGAATGCCGATTTGCTTAAACGCGAAATTCTTGAACTGCGTGATAAAGGTGCCACTATTATTTTTTCGACGCACAACATGAGTACAGTCGAAGATTTGTGCGAAAACATATCACTTGTCGATAAGTCTAAAATAGTTTTGCAGGGCAATGTAGCTCAGATCCGTGCTTCGCATGCTACCAATACTTATATGCTGCAATCAACAAAAAGAGTTGATTCTGTTGGCTTTGAGCTTATTGAAACGGTACAGAAAAATGGAATTTTCGAAAGTCGAATCAAAAAACATGCATCGGACAGCAATAACGCATTGCTTGAAAAACTGATGTCGCAAACCGATATTCTTTCTTTCCAGGAAGTTTTGCCCAGCATGAACGATATTTTTATACAAACAGTAAGTACTCCTCAACAATTGTAAATTTTCATTATGTCAAAGATAAATTTAATAATAAAACGCGAATACAGTACCAGGGTGATGAAAAAATCATTTATCCTGCTTACCTTTCTTACCCCTTTGCTAATGGTGGGTATGATTTCTTTGATTGTTTTTTTAGGAACGATCAAAGATGATAAGGTAAAGAAAATTGTAGTGGTCGACAAAACTCAGCTTTACAAAGATGTACTTAAGAATAATGAATCTTATATTTTTGAGTTTTCGGATGCAACTGTCGATGAGTTGAAAAACCGTAACGAGAATGAAAGTGAATTTACGGCATTGCTTTATATCACTAAAGATTTGGCTATCGATTCCACTGCTGCTGTAATGTATTCGGACAAGCAAGTGAATATGGAACTAAAGACATATGTTTCAGGCTTGTTGAATAAATACATCGAAGAACAAAAGCTTGCATCTTACAATATCCCCCATCTGAAGGAAATGGTTGAGAAATCGAGTACTGATATTGACCTGAAAACAATAAAATGGGGTGAGGATGGGAAAGAAAAAGAAGCTTCGGCCGAATTGGCCATTATTATTGGAATGATAACTGCTTTTATAATTTATATGTTCATTGTTATTTATGGCGCTCAGGTTATGAGTGGCGTTGTGCAGGAAAAAACCAACAGAATTGTAGAAGTAATGATTTCGTCGGTAAAACCTTTCGAACTGATGATGGGCAAAATTATCGGAATTGCTATGGTGGGACTCACTCAGTTTTTAATGTGGGTGATACTTACAGTGGCCATTTTGTTTGGGCTGAGCACCGCTTTTTCCGACAATATAGACATGGGTTCGGTACAAAAGATGCAGGAAATGGGTCAAATGGGAATGCAATCGCCTGCAAACAATGAAATGACTGCTGATATTCAACAATTCATGACCGCTGTGAATGGCCTTGATTATGTGCAACTTATCGTATTGTTCGTTATTTACTTTTTGGGTGGTTATTTGCTATATGCATCTTTGTTTGCAGCAGTAGGCTCGGCGGTCGACAACGAAACTGACACCAATCAGTTCACAATGCCCATTATGATTCCAATTATCTTTGCCATCTATGCCGGTGTTTTTGCTGCCGAAAATCCTGACGGACCGCTGGCTTTCTGGTGTTCGATGATTCCGTTCACTTCGCCTATTGTTATGATGGTGCGTTTGCCTTTCGATGTGCCTGCATGGCAATTGATTGTGTCTATCAGTGTGCTTGTGCTGTCGTTTGTCGGAAGTACATGGATAGCCGGGAAAATCTATCGTACAGGCATCTTAATGTATGGAAAAAAAGTAACCTGGAAAGAAATGTGGAAATGGCTTAAATACTAATGGCCGTAAAAACACAAGAACTTCGATTGGAATGGCTACTGAAAAAACAAATGCAGTAAGGTTGCTTGATAAAGCAAAAATAAATTATCAATTGGTTGCATACGAAGTAGATGTGGATGATCTGAGCGCTGTTCATGTGGCGGCTCAGCTCAACGAAGCTGTTGATAAGGTATTTAAAACCCTTGTTCTACGAGGCGATAAAACATCTTATTTTGTTTGTATAATTCCCGGAGCCGGTGAGCTCGATTTGAAAAAAGCGGCTAAAATTTCGGGCAATAAGTATTGCGAAATGATTCCAATGAAGGATTTACTTCAGGTAACGGGTTATATTCGTGGTGCTTGTTCGCCTATCGGAATGAAAAAGCATTTTCCGACTTACATTCACGAAAGCTGTTTGGATGTTGATCAAATATATGTAAGCGCCGGAAAAAGAGGATTGCAATTGGTGATCGCACCTTCTGATTTGATCAGGGAGGTGAAAGCAACTGTTGATTTTTTGTTGCCGGACACAAACCTTTGTTGTTGAAATAAAATATTGATAAAAGAAAAAGAGCTTAACAAAATATGATACCTTCCTTTCTGTGTGCAGGAGACAACATTCGCATAGTTTCTCCTTCTGGTTGTATTCATCCTGATTTTATCGATGGTGCAACAAAATTGCTTTCGTCATGGGGCTTAAAGGTGACTGAGGGCAAATATGCCCGCACAGCATATGGTCGGTTTGCAGGAACAAAAGACGAACGTGCAGCCGACTTACAACAGGCGCTTGATGACCCGAATATAAAAGCCATACTTTGCAGCCGGGGCGGATACGGACTAGCTCAAATCATTGATAAAATTGATTTTACAAGCTTTGCCAAATCGCCCAAATGGCTTATAGGTTTTAGCGATATTACAATTTTGCACAATGCCATTGCGAGGTTTGGAATTGCTTCGGTGCATGGAGTAATGACAAAGTATATTACTGAACTGCCGGAGGAATCAGATCAAATAATGAGTTTTAAAAATCTGTTGTTCGGCACACCTTCGAATTTTAGTATAAAACCTGAAGCTGAAAATCGTCCCGGTCGTGCAGTAGGCAAGCTTATCGGAGGAAATCTCTCGGTAATGATGGGGATGCGTTCAACACCTTTCGATTTAGACTTTCACAACAATATTCTCTTTATCGAAGATGTAGGTGAAAAACCATATCAAATTGACCGCATGATGCAAAGCCTGAGACTTAGCGGAGTGCTGAAACAAATTTCTGGTTTGGTGGTGGGTCAGTTCAGCGATTACGATGAAGATCCGCTGATGATGCAAAGTGTAGCTGAGATTATTTTAGCTTCGGTAAGTGAATACGACTATCCTGTTTGTTTCAATTTCCCGGTTGGGCATGTCGATTATAATTTGTCGCTCGTTTTGGGAGAACAAGCCGAACTCTTTGTCGACTCTGATCAGGTTCGCCTGAACTACAAGTTTTAAAAAATAACCCTTTTATCTTAAAAAGAGAAAAAAGAGCATTGTATATCCCTGTAAAATTTTATCTTTGCAATTACTTAATTATCAGATATATTTTACTCGCGATGCCAATTCGAAAACACACAATTATATTATTGGGTATACTGTTCTCAGCTTTACAGCTTTACGCCCAAGCTTCTGCTGAACTCAAAATATCGCCAGATACCTTGAAAAACAGCTTTAGTCCATTGTTTAAAAACAACTTATCCGATTCACTTATCAATTACGGAAAACTATTCTTAAACACTCCTTATCGATACGGATCGGGTGGAACAGCGAATTTTGATTGCTCGGGCTTTACATCTCATGTATACCGAAATTTTGGTTATAATTTAGAGCGTTCATCTGCCGATCAGGCCAATCAGTTTCCCGAAGTAGCGAAATCGCAACTACAACCTGGTGATCTTGTTTTTTTTAATGGCAGGCGGCGAAACGGGAGAGTAGGGCATGTTGGTATTGTTGTTTCAGCAAAAGAAGATGGCGATTTCGATTTCATTCATGCTTCGGTGAAAAGTGGCGTTATTATCTCTAATTCGAAGGAAAATTATTATCTAAAGCGTTTTGTAAGAGCAGGTCGCGTTCTTGGAGTAGATTCATTTCCTCAGTTGGCATTCGACAATACAAAAGTGAGTTTTCATGAGCCTGAACAAAAAACTGAATATAAAAAAGTAACCAAAGCGGTTCCGGCTAAATATCATTATGTCAAGTCGGGCGAAAATTTATCGGTTATAGCCGATCGATATGGTGTTTCGGTGGCAAAACTCAAAAAGAGAAACCATTTAAAATCCGAGCAACTTCAGGTAAAGCAACGTTTGAAAATTGAGGATGAAAAAGAAATTTCGGTAGTGGAAAAAGTGCTTGTTGAAAACACAAAAAAACATAGCAAAGATTCTACAATAGTGCAAAACTCTGTAGCCAGATCGGTGGCTGATGTCAAAACAACGCACAAAGTGCAAAAAGGCGAAACGCTTTTCACCCTGTCGAAGCTTTACGGGAAATCGATCGACGAGCTCAAAGCGATGAACAACCTGAAGGATGCTAAAATATTTTTAGGTCAGGAAATACTCATAGAAAAGCTGGTAGAAATAGCCCAACATGTTCCCACCGAGAAACCAAGTGTGGCGGTTGCTGAAAAGGAAGAGACAACTTATAAAGTAAAGAAAGGCGAAACTTTAAGCTCAATTGCCCGAAAATTTGATACAACACAAGATGAACTTATCAGCCTGAATCAATTAGCCAACAATAAAATTCTGGCAGGACAGGAGCTTAAAGTTGCAGCACAGAAAACAGCTGTGGCTTCGGCTCCTGTTTCCGTGGATGCTTCAGTAGCTTCACAGCCAACTTCTATAAATGAACCTGTTAACCACAAAGTTGCTGCCGGTGAATCCTTGTTTAGTATTTCAAAATTATACAACATCTCTATTGATGAGTTGAAAGCTCAAAATAATTTGTCAACTAACAAACTACAACAGGGACAAACTTTACAAATTCCCGGAAATGCATCTGTTACGACAATTGCAGCTACAAAGGCTAATTCATCACCTGCTTATGCTTTTCATAAAGTTCGTTCGGGCGAAACCTTGTCGTCGATAGCGTTGAAATACAATTGTTCCATCAACGATATTAAAAAGTGGAACAAAAAATCAAGTGACAAATTAAGTTTGGGCGATAAGCTGAAAATACAATCCAACTAAACTTCCTTTTCGTTAGATTCCCGGAATGCTCATGCCTGTGATTTTGCGATATAGATCAAGCGCATACACATCCGTCATACCCGAGATATAGTCGAGCACTGCCAATACTTTACCGTAAGTGGTGGGGTGATTGGTTTCGTACTGATCGGGGATGCGTTTGAGCAGTTGTTCGGAATATGATTTTTGAGGATTCAGTACCGCAGTTATTAAATGTTCGAGAAGTGTAAGAATGATTTTGTAGCCTGATAGCTCTACGTCAAGCACTTCTGGTGAACTATAAATCTTTCGAACAGCCGTATTCGAACATAAACCATAAGCTTTCACCGATATTTCGGGAACTTGTTTTATTAAAGTTGAGTTGAAAGTACCCGATAATATTGCCTCCTCGTTTTTGATAAAAGCCTCCGAGCACTGATCGATAAGCAAACCAATGACTGATGAACGGAGGTAAGCAATCTGCTCATTCACATCGTCTACCATCAGGAGTGTTTCCAGTCTTCTCTTCTTTTTTTCATCGCTGAAAAAATTCAGTAACAGCGTTTTTGTTTCGTCTGTCGAAAGTATTTTCAGCTTATGAGCATCCTCAATGTCCATAATCTGATAACAAATGTCATCGGCAGCTTCAACTAGATATACAAGTGGATGGCGTACAAAACGATCAGGGTGTAGCGGCGATTTAATGAGTCCTAATTCCGACGCAATTCGTTCAAAATCTTCTTTTTCAGCTTCAAAAAATCCGAATTTTTGCTTGTTGGCATCGGCGTGAACCGATGCATAAGGGTACTTGACAATGGCAGCCAAAGTGCTGTAGGTAAGTACAAATCCTCCTTTTCTGCGTCCGTTGAACTGATGGGTCAAAAGTCTGAAGGCGTTAGCATTTCCTTCAAAGCAGGTGATGTCTTTCCATTCGTTTTCCGACATGGATGTTTTGAGCATTAAGCCATTTCCTTCCGAAAAAAAAGTGGCGATTGCTTTTTCGCCCGAATGACCAAAAGGAGGATTTCCCATGTCGTGAGCCAGACAAGCTGCCGAAACGATGGCGCCTATTTCCTCCAAAAATGCAGCTTCAATACCTTTGGCACGGAGTTGCTGCGCCACGCTGATGCCAAGCGATCTACCCACACAAGCCACTTCGAGGCTGTGAGTTAATCGGTTGTGGACAAAAACACTTCCCGGAAGTGGAAAAACCTGGGTTTTGTTTTGTAGGCGGCGAAAAGGAGCTGAAAATATGAGGCGATCGTAGTCGCGTTGGAATTCGCTTCGGTCGTCTTTTCTGTGTTCATGATAATCCTCCATGCCAAATCGTTTGGTCGAGAGTAGTTCGTTCCAATTCATATCTCTTGGTTGATTGTTTTTGTAAAATAAAATAAATCTCAAAATCGAATAAGCAGTGAGCTACAGAACAGGTATATTAAATGTTTTTAGTTCTCGTCTGAGTTCTTTGCTTTGGCCGTCGGTTACTTTGTCCATCCATTTCCAGAATTTATCGCCATGGTTCATTTCCTTCGTATGACACAATTCGTGAAGGATTACATAATCGACCAAATGAGGAGGAAGAAGCATAAGATAATAGGACAGATTAATGCTTTTTTCACGCGAGCAACTTCCCCAACGGGTTTTACTGGGCTGAATTTTGACTCCCGTAAAACTGAAACCAAATTTATCGGCAAGTTGCTGTGTCCTGTCGCCCAGCAAGCGTTTGGCTTCTTTGCGAAGGAAATAATTGATTCCGTTCCAAAAATGTTGTTGGCACTGCACCGTGCTACAATCAGTGTTTGTTGGAAATTCAATAATTAATAGTTTGTCTTTCAGTGAGAAAAAGATGTCTTTTCTGTCGGCTCGTTTTAATTTAATGTCGAAAGTAAGCGTTTGTACGTGTGAGTCTTCATTTAAAATTGTCGGACTTTTTTTCTCATTCTGCCTTAACTTTTCTTGTTTTGCCTTTATTATTTTATGTTTCGAATGAATGAACTCAAGGGCTTGATTTTCGGTCGAGGCAAATGGTAAAGTGACTTTCAAACCATCGATTTTTATTTGCACGCGTATACGACTAGCTCTTGCGCTCTGACTGAATTCTATCTTACCGAAACTGTTTTCTGACAACATAAACTGAAAAGAATACTTGAAAATACTTACAAAGGTAATTTTTTTTGCTAATAAAAGCGCTGAATATCGGCGTAAACAGATAACTTTGTAGTCAAAAGAACAGATACTAACGTAGCAGCAAAACAAAAAACAGCTTCTGCCGTACATAGTCACAGAAAATGATAAAAGCAAAAAACATCCATAAAAGTTTTGATGCACTCGAAGTGCTGAAAGGAGTGGACATTGAAATCGCAAAAGGCGAAATTGTTTCAATCGTCGGGCCAAGTGGTGCCGGAAAAACAACCTTATTGCAAATACTTGGTACGCTGGATCGGCCTGATGCCGGCGATGTGGAAGTGAACGGTGTGAATTTTAGTAAGCTGAGTGAAAAAGAACTTGCCGCTTTCCGTAACAAACATATTGGTTTTATTTTTCAGTTTCACCAATTGCTTCCGGAGTTTACGGCGCTGGAAAATGTAATGATTCCGGCCCTGATTGCACGTAGGGATACGAAAAGTGTTACAGCTCGTGCCAAAGAACTTATTGGCTATCTGGGTCTCTCTGAGCGCATGGAGCACAAACCTTCCGAGCTTTCGGGAGGCGAAAAACAAAGAGTGGCCGTAGCCCGTGCCCTGATCAATAGTCCGTCGGTTATACTTGCCGACGAGCCTTCGGGAAGTCTCGATTCGAAAAACAGGGATGAATTACACAAACTATTGTTCGATGTCCGGGAAAAATTCGGGTTGACTTTGGTGATTGTGACGCACGATAAAGAGCTGGCGGCGTTGTCCGACAGGGTTATCGAGATGAAAGATGGAAAGATGATGCAATACTGAAAAGTAGTCCCGCCGGGAATCGAACCCGGATCTAGTGTTTAGGAAACACTTGTTCTATCCATTGAACTACAGGACCTGATTTTTTGGAGTTGCAAAAATACACTTTTCCGACGACAAATGAAAATATCAGGCAACACAAAAACACTTTGTAATTATTTATACTTTTAATCGTTCCAATATATCAATGCAGGCCTGTGCTTCGGGAAATTGCAATTGTTTGTTCAATAATTATCTCATTTTAAGCTAAATTTATGTTCAGCATATTTTACGGATTTATCTGGCTCATTACATGGCTTCCCTTAAGGGTGCTTTATCTTTTCTCCGACTTATTTTATTTAATTATATATTATATAGTACCTTATAGGAAAAAGCTTACGCGTGAAAATTTAAAAAATGCTTTTCCTGAAAAATCGGAAAAAGAACTCCGGAAAATTGAACGTCGGTTCTATCGTTTTTTCTGTGACTTATTTGTCGAAACGATTTATCAGGTGCACATGAGCGAAGCTGAAGTCAGAAAAAGATTCGATTTAGGTAATATTGACCTTATTACTCAACAGTATGCACTTGGTAAAAGTGTTCTGAATATGACTGCTCATTACGGAAATTGGGAGTGGGGTTCTTCTTTGTCGCTTTTGCTGCCGCCCGAAAGTCCTATGCAAAATGTTTACAAAAAGCTGTCGAATAAAAAGTTTGACAAGCTAATGAGCAATTTAAGAAGTAAATACAAAGGGCAAAATATAGAGGCTCAGGATTTGATGCGCTCGATGATCCGCTTAAGAAACGAAAATAAAATTTCTATTTTTGCTATGATTTCGGATCAATCTCCTTTTTTGTTTCACATTCATCATTGGATGACATTTCTGAACCAGGACACTCCTGTTATTGTTGGAACAGAGCAACTCGCTAAAAAATTTGATTATCCGGTCATTTATACGCATGTGATAAGGGTGAAGCGTGGTTATTACAGATGTGAGTATTATCCGGTTTCGTTGAATCCGAAAGCAACTGCCGATTACGAAATTACCGAGACTTACATGAGGATTCTTGAAGAAAAGATCAAAGAGCGGCCTGAATTCTGGCTGTGGACGCACAAACGCTGGAAACACAAAAGAGAAACAATATCAACAGTTAGAAACAGATCATGAGCAAGAAAAATAAGTTTTTCGTGGTTTGGGATGGGCGCGAACCAGGCATTTATACTTCGTGGGACGAATGTAAGAGGCAGGTGCATGCTTATCCCGAAGCAAAGTACAAAAGCTTTGCCACTGAGGCCGAAGCTCGTGAAGCCTTTCTGTCGCCTTATTGGGATTTTGTAGGCAAGAGTGCAAAAGTGAATCAGCCCACAAAAGAGCAAATCATCGAGGCCGGTTTACCTGAAAAAGAAAGTATAGCTGTGGATGCAGCTTGTAGCGGAAATCCTGGCTTGATGGAATATCAGGGCGTTTATACAAAAACGGGAGAAGTTATTTTTCATCAGGGTCCTTTTCGGAACGGAACCAATAATATAGGCGAATTTTTGGCTTTGGTACATGGACTTGCATTTCTGAAACAACGCAATAGCGAACTTCCGATTTATACCGATAGCAAAACCGCATTGGCATGGTTACGTGCAAAAAAGACAAAATCCCTGCTCGAAAAAACACCGGAGAACGCGATTCTTTTCGAACTTGTGGCTCGTGCCGAGAAATGGTTGTCGGAAAATACCTACAACAATAAAGTGCTGAAGTGGAATACTGAAGTGTGGGGAGAAATTCCTGCTGATTTCGGTCGGAAATAGGAGCGTTGATTTTTGACTGAAAAACGGTCTAAATAAAAAAAACAGCAAAGATTAGGATTTTCACCTGTTTTCTTTGCTGTTCTTTTTATGTATACACAGGGACATAAAAATCTGTCCCTGTCATTAGAATACTTATTCTGCTTTCGGTTTGTCTTCGCGTGGAGGGCGTGGTAACAATGCTTTGCGCGAAAGTTTGAATTTGCCAGTTTTTTGGTCAATTTCCAACAATTTCACGTCAATCATGTCGCCTTCTTTAATGCCGGCCTGATCCATTGTTTCAATGCGTTTCCAGTCGATTTCCGAAATGTGAAGCAAACCTTCTTTGCCCGGCATAAATTCAACAAATGCACCATAAGGCATAACCGATTTTACTTTCGAAGGATAAGTTTCTCCAATTTCAGGAATTGCAACAATACCTTTGATTTTTGCGATAGCAGCATCAATGGCCATTTTGTTGTTAGCGGCTATTTCTACACGACCCTGATCACCTTGTTCTTCTATCGTGATAACAGCGCCTGTTTCGGCTTGCATATTCTGAATAATTTTTCCACCAGGGCCAATGATAGCGCCAATCATTTCTTTCGGAATGAACATTACCACAATGCGTGGAGCATTTGGTTTCATGTCTTCGCGAGGTGCTTCCAGCGTTTCCTGTATTTTACCTAAAATGTGCATACGGCCGGCTTTGGCTTGTTTCAAAGCTGTTTCCAGAATTTCGTACGAAAGTCCATCAACCTTAATGTCCATTTGAGTGGCAGTGATACCGTCTTTTGTTCCGGTAACTTTGAAGTCCATATCACCAAGGTGATCTTCGTCGCCCAAAATATCCGAAAGTACGGCAAAGTTTTTACCTTTATTTTCCGAAATCAATCCCATGGCAATACCCGAAACCGGTTTTTTGATTTGCACACCTGCATCCATCAAAGCCAAGGTTCCGGCACAAACCGTTGCCATCGACGATGAACCATTCGATTCCAAAATATCAGAAACTACACGTACAACGTAAGGATAGTTTTCCGGAATCATATTCTTCAAAGCGCGTAAAGCTAAATTGCCATGACCTACTTCGCGACGACCAACACCACGTGAAGCGCGGGCTTCTCCGGTAGAGAACGGTGGAAAATTGTAGTGGAGTAAGAAACGTTCTTTGCCTCTGATCAATGCTTCGTCGACCAATTTCTCATCCATCTTAGTTCCTAATGTAACTGTTGTCAACGATTGAGTTTCACCACGGGTGAATACTGCCGAACCGTGCGCTCCCGGAAGATAATCTACTTCTGACCAAATGTGACGGATTTCGGTAGTTTTTCGACCATCCAAACGTTTACCTTCGTCCAAAATAGAACGACGCATCGCTTCTTTTTCCACTTCGTGGTAATATTTGTTGATTAAACCTTTTTTAGCTTCAGCTACTTCAGGTTCTAACGCAGCAATATATTCTGCTTTTACAGCCTCGAAGTTTTTAACGCGTGAGTGTTTATCGGTATTGCACGAAGCAGCCACTGCATACACTTTATCGTAGGTTTTTGCCCAAATATCTTTTTTCAGTTCTTCATCGTTTTCTTCGTGGCAGTAAGTACGTTTTACGGTTTTACCTACTGCTTCCATCAATTCAATCTGCGCCTGACATTGAACTTTGATAGCTTCGTGAGCTACTTTCATCGCATTCAACAAATCATCTTCGCTCACTTCTTTCATCTCACCTTCTACCATCATGATATTATCAAGCGTAGCAGCCACCATAATCTCCATGTCGGCCGATTCCAGTTGTTCGAAAGTAGGGTTGACAACAAATTCTCCATTGATCCGCGCTACGCGTACTTCAGAGATAGGACCATTGAAAGGTACATCCGAAACTGCCAATGCAGCTGAAGCAGCCAGTCCGGCCAATGCATCGGGCATATCTATACCGTCGGCAGAGAAAAGTGTTACCGTAACGAAAGTTTCAGCGTGAAAATCGTCGGGGAACAATGGGCGCAATGCGCGGTCCACAAGTCGGGAAACAAGAATTTCGTAATCCGAAGCACGACCTTCGCGACGAAGGAATCCGCCTGGGAAACGACCCGAAGAGGCAAATTTTTCTTTATAATCAACTGATAATGGCATGAAATCAGTTCCCGGAACAGCATCCTGAGCTGAACAAACTGTTGCCAAAAGCATGGTGTCGCCCATGCGAACCATAACAGAACCATCGGCTTGTTTAGCCAATTTTCCTGTTTCAATAGTAATGGTACGTCCATCACCGAGTGTGATGGTTTTTGTAACTACATTCATAAAATTACATTTTTCTTTTTTTAAACATTAAATTTCGGTCGCAAAGATACAACTTAATTCTCGAAAAACGTAAAAATTATGGCAATTTAGTAATAGGTAGTGAGATGGTTAAGTAAGGTGTTTGGTTTGAAGACCGATGTTTTTACCATATTTTTTCGATGACTTGCGGATAATATTCATGCTCGAGTAAATGTACTTTTGCAGCAATCATTTCAGCTGTATCGGTAGCAGATATAGGGCAGCGGGCTTGAAATATAATATTGCCATCATCATAATTTTCATTTACATAATGAATAGTTATTCCTGTTTCTGGTTCTCCTGCTTCCTTTACGGCTTGATGAACTCTGGCGCCATACATTCCTTTGCCTCCGAATTTAGGCAATAGGGCGGGATGAATATTAATAATTTTATCTGGGAAATGCTGGATAAGTAAAGTCGGAATTTTCAGCAAGAAGCCTGCAAGCACTATAGCATCAATATTATATTCTGCTAGCAACTCCAACACGGGCTTAGCATCAAAAAACTGCTCTTTTGTAAAAGTAAAAGAAGGGATTTCTAGTGTTTCGGCTCGCTTATGAATATAGGCATTGGGCTGATTCGAAATGATCAAGGGGAATTGAAACTCACTACTCCCTGAGAAGTAATGTACAATGTTTTCGGCATTTGAGCCTGAACCAGATGCGAAAATTGCGATTCTCAACGGCATTTTATTTGGTGTTAAATTGCTCAAAAAAGAGCTGTTTGTGCAAAAATATATATTTTTTTCATCAATAATGCGGTTATTTGGAGAAAATTTGTTTCCTTTGCACCGCAAAATTATAAAACAATTTTTATTTATAAACTTAAAAACAAAAATTATGTCAGAAGTTGCAGCTAAAGTAAAGGCTATTATCGTAGACAAATTAGGAGTTGAAGAAGCAGATGTTGTTTCAACAGCAAGTTTTACCAACGACCTGGGTGCTGATTCATTGGACACCGTAGAATTGATCATGGAATTCGAAAAAGAATTCGGTATTTCAATTCCTGACGAACAAGCAGAAAAAATTTCTACAGTAGGCGACGCTATCGCTCACATCGAAGCCATTCAAAAATAATTTTTTCCAGAATAATTAGTTATTATGGAATTAAAAAGAGTTGTAGTAACTGGTTTAGGCGCAGTAACTCCACTTGGTAATACTATTCCAGACTTCTGGAATAGTATTACCAATGGTGTAAGTGGTGCCGGACCAATTACTCGTTTCGATGCATCATTATTTAAAACTCAGTTTGCATGCGAAGTGAAGGGTTTTGATCCGAGTCTCTATTTTGATAGGAAAGAATCCCGAAAACTAGATATTTATTCGCAATACGCAATAGCAGTGGCTAAAGAAGCCATCGAAAACAGTGGTCTTGATCTTGAGTCGGTTGACAAGGATGAAGTAGGAGTAATTTTTGCAGCTGGTATCGGAGGTATAACAACTTTCGAACAGGAAGTGGGCTATTATTACCAAAATCTCGAAAACGGACCCAAGTTCAATCCTTTTTTCATCCCAAAGATGATTTCGGATATTGCTGCCGGTCAAATATCGATCATGTATGGTTTTCGTGGTCCGAATTATTCAACTGCTTCTGCTTGTGCTTCATCTACCAATGCAATCATTGATGCTTTTACGCATATCCGTATGGGTAAAGCCAATGTTATTCTGGCCGGTGGTGCCGAAATGGCTTTAACTCCCGGTGGTGTTGGTGGTTTCAATGCTCTTACAGCGCTTTCAACAAGGAACGATTCACCAGAAACAGCTTCAAGACCTTTTAGTAAAAGTCGCGATGGTTTTGTGATGGGTGATGGTGCCGGTTGCCTGGTGTTGGAGGAATTGGAACATGCATTAGCACGTGGGGCTAATATTCTTTGCGAAGTAGTTGGTGGCGGAATGTCGGCTGATGCTTATCACCTGACTGCAACGCATCCTGAGGGGCTTGGTGCCCGACTGGTGATGCAGAGGGCATTGAAAGATGCAGGTATGTCTCCCGAAGCTATTGACTATATAAATGTTCATGGCACATCTACACCTGTTGGAGATATTTCTGAAGCGAAAGCTATAAAAGAAGTGTTTGGCGAACATGCATACAAACTGAACATCAGCTCAACAAAATCAATGACCGGTCACCTTTTGGGTGCTGCAGGTGCTGTTGAGGCGATCATATCGGTTTTGTCTGTTGTAAACGATATTGTACCACCTACAATTAACTTTACGGAAGGTGACGAGGATCCAGATATTGATTATAATCTTAATTTTACATTTAACAAAGCGCAAAAACGAATTGTTAATGCCGCTTTGTCTAATACATTTGGATTTGGCGGTCATAATGCAAGTTTGATTGTAAAAAAATATGTTCAATAAGACGTGATTCAAACATTAATACGTAATTTAAGGCTCTTTTCTAAATCACGAAAAGAGCCTTATTTGCTCTTTTACAAAGTTCTTGGTTTTTATCCCGATAAAATCGAGTACTATCAGCTGGCTGTGCGGCACCGTTCGGTGGCCGTTCCCACCAATGATGGCCTTTTGTTAAGCAACGAAAGGCTGGAGTTTTTGGGAGATGCTATTCTGAATTCGGTTGTAACCGATATTCTTTACAGGCGCTACGAAAATCAGCGCGAAGGTTTCCTTACCAATACCCGCTCTAAAATAGTCAAACGCGAATCGTTGAATCAGTTAGCGTTCGATATAGGTCTTGATAAACTTATGCTTGCTTCAAGGCATACAAATCAGCATACAAACAACAGTATTTATGGAAATGCCCTTGAGGCATTGATGGGCGCTATTTACCTTGATTATGGGTATAAAAAATGCAAACGTTTTGTAGAACAGCGTCTTATTAAAACTTTTATCGATTTAGATCAATTAGCTCAAGGTGAAGTTAATTTCAAATCGAAAATAATTGAATGGGGACAGAAAAATCGCCTTGATGTCCAGTTTGTATTAGTAGGCGAACAACTATCCAAAGAAAATAAGCACTTATTTTGCACCGAGCTTACTATTTCGGGCAAGCCTATTTGTCAGGCCAGCGGATCGAGTAAAAAAGAATCACAGCAAAATGCATCATTGAAAGCTTACGAGCTTATTCAATCGAACCCGCTATTTATTCAGAAACTGTTTACCTCCGATATTTAAATTCCTTCATTCAGGAGAACAAAACAATATTTTGACTTGTTAATCAGTTATATACATCTGATTTTTGTCGAGAATTGCTCACTTTGTGCCTGAATGTGTAATTTTCTCTGATATATTTTATATCTTTGTATTCCACACATTAAAAGTAATTTGTTAAAATAAAAACATATATCATGGAAAATCTTCATTTTTCTCAAATGGTAACTGCTCAAGCTAAAAAATACGGCGATAAAACAGTTTTATATTCAAGAAAAAAAACAACTGAAAGTTGGAAAGAACTCAGCTGGAATGAGTTCGAAAACCAGGTTTTTGTAGCTGCCAAAGCCATTTATGAACTTGGAATTTCAGAGCATCAAAGAGTAGGTCAGTTTTCGCAGAACATGACCGAAAACCTGATCGTCGATTTTGCTTTGTTTGCAAACCGGGCAGTGATGGTGCCTCTTTACGCCACTTCGTCTGTTTCGCAAGTGGAGTTTATAGTCAACGATGCTCAAATAGAAGTGATGTTTGTGGGCGAGCAACTGCAGTACGATATTGCTTTGGAGGTGATGAATAATACGCCGGTGCTGAAAAAAATTATTGTATTTGATGATAGTGTTCAGCTTAACGGGAATGCCAATGCCATGTATTTCAAAGATTTTATGTCGATCGGAACTAAGTCCACCAAGCATTTTGAAGTGGTTACGCGTCAGGATGAGGCGACTGAAAATGACTTGGCCTGCATTCTTTATACATCGGGCACCACCGGAAATCCTAAAGGGGTGATGATGCCTCATTCTTGCTTTCTCGAAGCTATGCGCATTCATGACATAAGACTTACATCTGTTACCGATAATGATATTTCAGTGGCTTTTTTGCCTCTTTCGCATGTGTTTGAACGTACCTGGTGCTATTTCTGTATATACAAGGGTGTTTCGATTTACATTAACTTTAAACCTCTGGATATTCAGGAAACGATTAAGGATGTTCGTCCGACTTTAATGTGTGCAGTGCCTCGCTTTTGGGAGAAAGTATATGCCGGAGTTCAGGAGAATATATCGCAAATGACACCTTCGAAGCAAGGAATAGTCACCTGGGCATTGGCAGTAGGGAAACATCATAATATAGATTATCTGCGCGTTGGTAAAACCCCGAGTTTACTGCTGAAATTAAAATATAAAATAGCCGATAAACTTATTTTCTCGAAAGTAAAGAATACAATTGGGATTGAAAATGCAAATTTGTTGCCTACAGCTGGAGCCAAACTTTCGGATGAAATTGCTGTGTTTATGAGGAGTATAGGCGTTCCAATTACATATGGTTACGGACTGACTGAAAGTACGGCAACGGTATGTTGTTATGATTATGTGGATTATGAAATAGGAACTGTTGGTTCTATTATGCCTTCGGTGTATGTGAAAATTGGAGAAGAAAACGAGATATTGCTGAAAGGAAAAACGATTTTTCCCGGATATTACAAAAATCCTGAAGCGACAAAAGAAGCCTTTACCGAAGATGGATGGTTCAGAACGGGTGATGCTGGCTATATAAAAGACAATAAAATAGTGCTTACCGAAAGGATCAAGGACTTGTTTAAAACTTCGAACGGAAAATATATCGCGCCGCAAGCTATTGAAACGCGCTTATCGCTCGATAAATACATTGAGCAGATAGCCGTAATCGGTGACGAGCGTAACTTTGTATCGGCAATTATAGCGCCTTCCATTCCTGCAATTGAAGAATTTGCCGTTAAAAATAAAATTAAGTATGATTCAATTGATGAGTTGATTGCACATTCGGCAGTTTATGCTTTGATTGAAGGGCGTATCGATGAGTTGCAAAAAGGAATGGCCAACTACGAGCAAATTAAGAAATTTGTGCTGATTAAAAAAGGATTCAGTATAGAAACTGGTGAGCTTACAAATACGCTTAAAACCCGAAGGGCAGTGGTGATGCAGAAGTATAAATCGCAGATAGATGCTATGTATAATGCCTAGTTTTATGAATTTATAGGATATTTTTACATTAAATTTGTGTTTTAAAATATAATTATGTACATTTGACCCGTATTTGTTTACTATTAATTAATTTCATAAGAAGATTGTTATGTTAAATGAAAAGATTGGAAGTAATGCGGGGCTCATTTGGGCTGCATTGGCAAACGGCGAATTAAGTGTAAAGGCCGCAAAAAAGGCTACTAAACTGACAGAAAAAGATTTGAATCTTGCTTTAGGTTGGTTGGCTCGTGAAGGAAAAATTGTATTCAACGAGGTTGAGGGCGAACTGTTCATTGCTTTAGCATAAGGGCAGGCTGATATAAAAAGCAGGTAATATCGAATTACCTGCTTTTTTTTAGCTAAAAACTGTTGTTTTGTCTTGTTTTTTTGATTTGAAAATTTCGTAGTTTAAAAAAATGGACGTATATTTGCACCCGCTTTGAGAGAGAACAAGGCAAGATAAAAACAATTGCGAAAATAGCTCAGTTGCCAGAAAACAGACACGATGGTGCTCTACCAACTGAGATACGATTAACATATAATTAAAATTGCGAAAATAGCTCAGTTGGTAGAGCACGACCTTGCCAAGGTCGGGGTCGCGGGTTCGAGTCCCGTTTTTCGCTCAAATATACGTATTCTGCCCGGATGGTGGAATGGTAGACACGAAGGACTTAAAATCCTTTGGCTTCACGGCTGTGCGGGTTCAAGTCCCGCTTCGGGTACGTACAAATGAGGAGACGACTTTTTTAAAGTTTTGTCTCCTTTTTTGTTGCTTGTTAATCTGATGTTTTTAAACTGTTTTTTTTGAACTTAATATTTTGTGAAAAAAATTAAGTTTCTAAATGAACCATAACTTTGTTTGGTATGTTCATATTCTAGCTGTGGCAGTACCGGAAATTTGTAATGGCTAAAAGCACTTTCCTGTGTTCGTTTTTTTCAGGGAAACATGTCAGAAGATTTTTTGTTGAACTAATTCAATGCAATGGAACATAAATTCAGTACCAAAGTTAAAAATTTAATTTATCTGATTGTCGGATGTGCTTTTTTATATGCATGTACTTCGTCGACAGAAGATAAAGAAGGGCGAATTTTGTTTGATACTATGAAGGCAATGACCGAGCAAACTATGGCTCTTCATCAGGATTCTGGTTTTCTATATGCCGACTCAGCGTTGAGAATCATAGAAAAATATAGTTTGGGAGCCAAAGAGCGCATGACGGTGGCCGGGTTTAAAGCACGATTGTACACTGATTTGCAACAAAGGGATTCAGCTTATCATTATCTTGAAATGTATTATACACTTGCCAACGAAAACGATGATTCGTTAGCCATAGGCAATTATTGGTTATATCGGGCGAATTTGGAGTCGCAAAGAGAAAATTTGTATGTGGCAGAGAAATTTATTGTTGATGCCGAAAACATACTTGTTCGATATGGATCAAAGGCTGCTTTGGCGCAGGCCTATTCCATTCATGGAGCGATACTTTCGGGAAGAGGAGAATACGAGAAGTCGCAAACGCTCTTTTTAAAAGCATTTGATTTGTATCAGAAAGTCAATGATTTACAGGGTCTTTCCTCTCTCAGCCTGAATATTGGAAATAACTATAAGGAAATCGGAAGTAAGCAAGAGACTTTAAAATATTACCATTATGCACGTGGATTTGCTCAGAAGTCCGATTATCAGATTGGCTTAGTGTCGTCGTGGATGAACTTAGGGGTGTATTACAGAAACATTGATACCGATAGCGCCAAGTTTTATTATCAAAAAGCGCTTGATGCCATTCCTTCCACTCCGCTTAGCCTTAAGCGTATACAAGTAGAATATAATTATGCTAATATTTTTCTCGATAATAAAGAGTACGATAAAGCAATGGCAATGTTTGAAAAGCTATACAAGCAATGTAAAGAACTGAATATGCAAACTGGAGTAGCGGTGGTTTCAAGTGGACTTGCAGCTATTTACACCGAACGAGGACGGTATGATATAGCGGAGCAATATATTCTTGATGCGATTGCTATCTTTGAGAAAGATGGAGTAGTAAAATTTACGCTGGCATTTAGGAAGCAGCTGAAGGAGGTGTATCAAGATAAAGGCGACTACAAAAAAGCACTGGAAGTGGCCGATGCGTTAAATGCAGCATCGGATTCGCTCAATAACCTTAACAAGCAGTTGGCGATTCATGATATGGAGCTGTTTTATCAGTCGGAACACGTTCGGCTCGAGAATGAAAAACTACAGTCCGAAGTGGAGAATAATAGATTGAACCTACTATTGCGTTTGATTATAATATTTTTTCTGATTTTATTTATTGTGTCGATTGTCGTTATTTATCAGAGAAGTGCAAAAAACAGGATAAAGATGATTGCAAATCTTGAGGAAATCAACAAGATCGAGTCAGAGTTGAGAAATGCGCAGGAGATGCAATCGGCCTGGCTGAAGAAGGTGGTGAAACAACAGCAAAATGAGTGGATGCAACTTTCGGAAGAAAATGAAGAAATACGCCGGAAGGTATCGGCCGTTGGTATTATTGACAGGAAAGAGATTGAAGACATGACTGGCATTTCGAAAAAAGATAGCAATCAGTTTTACCTGAAAAGTATGATGACGCGTTTTAATTTGATTTATCCCGATTTTATAGAGCATCTTCAACAAAAATTTCCCGAATTTAACCAGCAGGAAATTCAGTTTTGCATGCTTGTTAAAATCAACATACCTCTGAAAGACATTGCTTCCATTCTCAATGTAAGCATGTCGACAATTGAAAAACGCCGGCATAAGATAACATCAAGTATTGGAACTGACGGAACCATCCAGGATTTATATGCAAGTATACAGGAAATGAATTAGGATTTGATAATTAAATCCTACGCCTTTACAAATCAATCCGTTTCTTTCCGACTCCTTCGTCCACGATTATTTTTTCGGGTGGTGTAAGTAGAAAAGAGTAATTTTTCGTAAAGGTTATAATATTTTGGCTTAAATATCAGCTCGTTTTCGCCCAACGCCTTCGTCGGCAAACACCTGCTGTGGAGGCGATAACAAAACGGATGGATCGGAAAGAATTTTTTCGTACATGCGCATCGACGAAGCATAATAGAATCCGTCGCAAATGCGTTCATCCAACACAAACTTCAGCACCATAATTTTTTTGGGCCCTTCATCGGCATCCTTATCTGTTTTTGTGATTTTAGATTTTTTGCCCATAGATGCAAACATGCTACAGGTGCCAAATTCGTAAAGATGATGATAAATGGATTCGGCGCCAATTGACCCTAGATTAGTGAGGAACAATGTGGAATGAAACGGGCTTATGCGAAAGAAAAATTTGGGCATAATGCCAATTTTGTCGAGCATTTTTACAAATAGAATGGCAGTACGCAATAGAAAATCAGGGAAATATCCCAATAGTTTCGAAAGAGCCTCGGAAGTGTTTTGAGATCCCGTTTGTATATTTTTTTCTATCTCGGCATTTAATTTCTTTGCCACATCTACAAGAGTGTCAGTGGGTGAGAAGTATATTTTAATGACAGTTTCCTCGCCAGCATCGGTGAGCGACCGCTTAATAACCAGCGAAAAGCTTATGTGGTTGCGTGCAAATATTTTGTTCCAAACAATAAATCGGTTCACTATTGGTCGTTGAGATATAAGACGCACCATTGCAGCCATCACAATATGCATAATGGAAAGGCCGGGAATTTCTTTCTTGTGTTCGCGTATAAATGTTTCGACAGCATCGATAGGCACTTTAACTTCATAAAACACTTCGGAATCGACGCGGGTAGGTAAAATAAATGGTACTACCGAAAAGAGAGCATCCACCTTTCTAACTCTCCATCCATCATACCTATCACCAAGTCTCCAGTTATAGTGTTTTAGTTTATCTTTTTTCTCCATTGTATCTTAATCAAAAATCGGTTAGCAGGTTCAAAGATACACTATATTTTAAAAATTTATTCACAATTTGATAATTTCTGAATGCATCAAAGAAACAATAGCTTACTATCAAATTAATTTTTGTATTTATCAGCTGAACAAGCAGGTTCAAAAAGAATCAGTTGCGTTTTAATATTCTATTGAATTACAAAAAGTTTCATCAGATTGTTTTCAGCAACGAGTCCATTGTCCAATAAAAACCGAATCACTTGTATGGTTTTGGCCTCCTTGTGATTTATTTTCTTTGTCAGAGCGTTTATTGTAAGTGCCTCTTCTTTAAGAGTGTCAATTATCAGCGACTTGATGATTTCAAATTCGTCATCGCTCAAAGTTGTTTCTTTCTTTTTAAGACAGATATCGCATTTGCCACAGGCTTTTGTGTTTTTTTCTCCAAAATAAGTAAGCAACACCTGACTTCGGCAAACGTTCTCTTCCTGCGCATAATCAAGCACACTTTTGACACGTGCAATGTAACGGTCGCGGCGATCGTCGTATGCTTCTTTCCCGAGTACAATACGTTCGATAGCTTCGCGTTCGTGCGTAAAGGTCAGAAAAGGTGTTTTTTTGCGTGGAATGTACTGAATGATTTGCTCCTTTGCCAGGCCGATCAGTTGGTTGTATACATCATCCTGTTTCCAGCCCAGCCGCTTGGCTATCAAGTCTTCATTGACGTAAGCCGGATCGGTAAAAAGTCCGGTGTACGAACGCAACAGCATATGGATCAACTGATCCTGTTCGGGGTTTTGTCTGAGTTTGTACAAATCGTCTTTCATTACGGTAAACAGTACACGCGACGAGTTGTCCTGTTCATCGGTTAAGTCGATATAACCTGCTTGCTGGAGTATTTTGAGACTGTTGAAGGCAATAAGAATAGGCAATTTGAATTTGGCACAAAAATCGGCTATATCGAAAGCAAAAACCTTATCAAGTCCCGAACCGATACCAATTTCGAGGTAATTACATAAAGCATCGTACACTTTCAGCACCATTTCTTTTCCAGGAAAAGCATCCGAAACGCGTTTGCGCATTTTTACTGCATCGCTGTTGTTGTAAAGCATCACGGCAAAAGCCTTTTTCTCATCGCGTCCGGCACGTCCGGCTTCCTGAAAATATGCTTCCAGCGAATCAGGTAAATCCATGTGAACAACCGATCGCACTTCGGCTTTGTCTATGCCCATACCGAAAGCATTTGTCGACACGATGACGCGGGTTTCCCCCGATTTCCACCGACTTTGTCTTTCGTCTTTTGTTTCATTTTTTAGTCCGGCATGGAAATGTTCGGCTGGGATGCCATTCAGGTTCAGAAAATCAGCTATTTCCTTGGTCCTTTTTCGGTTGCGTACATAAACTACGGATGTTCCCGGCACGCAGTTCAGTATTTTGAGCAATTGTTCATCTTTGTTTTCGGTGATGCGTACCACATAGGCTAGATTGGAGCGGGAGAAGCTTTTATGAAAGACATTTTTTTGACGAAAAAGAAGTTTCTCCTGAATGTCGACTACAACTTCGGGGGTAGCAGTGGCAGTAAGTGCCAGCACCGGAATGTCAGGAAGCACTTCGCGAATATCGGCGATGTGAAGGTAAGAGGGTCTGAAATCGTAACCCCATTGCGAAATACAGTGCGATTCATCAACGGCAATGATACAAACTTTGGTTTGTCTTATTTTTTCAATAAAAACAGGAGTTGATAATCGCTCAGGCGATACGTATAAGAATTTATAAGCCTGAAAAACACAATTGTCAAGCGTAATGTTAATTTCGTTGTTCGACATGCCCGAATATATGGCTGCGGCACTGATTCCACGTTTTTTCAGGTTCTCCACCTGGTCTTTCATCAATGCAATAAGCGGTGTGACGACGATGCAAACTCCTTCCATGGCCAGCGCCGGTACCTGAAAGGTGAGTGATTTCCCTCCACCAGTAGGCATAAGTCCGAGTGTGTCCTTCCCAGCCGCTATGCTCTGAATGATATCGGCTTGTAGAGGACGAAAATTATCGTAGCCCCAGTATTGTTTCAGTATGGAAAGGAATTGTTGCATTTGATAAGACTATTTGCATCCCTGCGATGGGATTGGAAGTTAATTATTTGTCCGAAACGAAATACAAAGTACGCAAAAATCAATGTAGAACACAAGTATTTGCAATATATTTGTAAAAAAAACAGGGAACTTTTTCGATTCCCTGTTTTTTGTTTAATTATTTTCTTCGTCGAGTATTTCCTGAATGTCGTCGATACAACTTCCGCAAACAGCGCCTGCTTCTATTTCGTCTCCAACTTCTTCTACTGTTTTTAGTCCTTTCTCTCTTATTGCTGCCACTATCTCGCTTTTACACATATCGAGACAGGTACAGATCACCGGATCTTCTGCCATTTTAATTTATTATTTAATTGTTTTATATTCTGTTTTTTTTATCTAATGTAATTCATAACAACAAAGATACAAAAAAGGTTTTATCCCGTAAAAATTTATTTTTCGATACGAAACCAATCTATATCTGCATATCCTGAATCGTTCAATGGCTGTGGTCGTTGGCAGAAAACACCAACT
>CAYMHE010000029.1:20933-27685 GCA_964390175.1 uncultured Paludibacter sp. | reverse complement strand
GAAGGGAACAATGACTTCGGAAATAAAAATAAACAGGAAAACCGGCTGGGTGATTACATCCAATACCGATCAAACCATTCAGGGTATAGCACAGATAGAAAAGAATCCTCAAATGCCCGAAGGAATGTCGATCCCCATGACCATGCACAATATAATGACAGTGACGGAGAAATAAGTAGTTTCGAGTTTCGGGTTTCGGGTTCCGTGTTTCGGGTTTCGGGTTCACTTCGACTTCGCTCAGTGAACGCGCTGCGATTGTCAATTGTTTCGGGTTTTGAGAGTTTGAAGATTTGTCCCGAAAGCTTTCGGGTGGGGTGTCAGAAATCAGTAATTCAATGAAGATATTTACGTTCTAAAACTTGTGTTTGTATAAATTAATATTGTACACTATCACAAAAAAAAATAAGAATGGAACGCTGATTTAAGCTAATTTAGCGGATAAGACGGATTTCTAATATTTCAAACGGATTTCTAATCCCGATAAATCGGGATTGATTTAGGAGAAAAATCAAAAATGCTTGCATTTTTTCTTATCCGTTTTTAAATCCGCTAAATTAGCTTAAATCCGCGTTCTATTATTTGTCGCATCTTAGATCGAAGAATTAAAAAATTCGTAGTTAATTATTTACACCCCAGCTTTCGGGATTGAAGATTTGAGAGTTTGAAGATTTGTCCCGAAAGCTTTCGGGATTGAAGGTGAGTTGATAATTGACAGGAGACTTGGGTACGAAGACTTTTTACCTTTGACTTTTGACTTTCTTCGCCTTCGCCTTCGCCTTCGCCTTTGCCTTCGGCGCTGATTTGTTTTTGTTGACTTTGTGTCGAACCTTCACATATTTTTATAAAAAAAGGCCTGCCGTTGATTAACGACAGGCCTTTTTTACAATCCTTTATTTACTTTGCAGCCGGAGGCACAACATCAATAATCACTGTGCGATTATAGAATCTTTCTTCGGGAAGTGTATTCTCGAAAGGAAAATTGTCGGCATCCATTCCAAAAGCAAGTGTTTCGAATACAACACCTGTTTTGTTGGCATTGAAAACAGCTTTGCTGAGTATAGTCTGCGTATCGAGTGCGCGTTGTTCGGACAACTTCATGTTATATTCAGGAGCGCCGATAATGTCGGTATGTCCGTGTATAATCACTTTGCTGTTGTTTGTAATGTGTGGAGCTACCTTTTCGATAAGGAATTTTTCGTACACACTTACTGCCTGCGTCTGATCGAAATCGAAAAGTATGCTAAAGCGAAGGGCCTCTTCGTTTTGTGCGGTGTTGTGCACCAAATGTAGCGTGCTTTCTTTGCGAACGGTTGCTCCGTTAGGAGTGAGTCCTGTCATTACTACTTTGTATTTTCCCTCGGGACGATTTCCTAAGATCTGATTTCCCGAAACGCTTTCAACTTCACGGGTATAGGGTCCGTATTTTTGAGTAACACCGGCTTCGTCGGTTAATTCCACATTCCAGCTTTTTAATGGTTGGCTTTTTTCAGGTTTTGCGCTGAAGATAACACGACTGTCCATTGGGTCGGCCTGTACGGCAATGATTTGAAGTGGAGTAAGTAAATCGGTTGGTGTACTTATGATGGTAACACGACGATCGCACTGACGTAACAATTCAAGGTAATTTTTTCCACCGGGTAATTCAGATGGTTGCAAAGGCTGATCGCGGCCTTCGGTTGTAATGCGTGAAGCATTCACTCCAAATACATTTACAAGATAAGTTTTTACCGATTCGGCATATTCTTTACCAAGTTCAGGACCGTTTCCGGCTGAAGCACCGCTCAATGTAATCAATGTAGTTGGATTTTTCTGCATGCGATAACCCAGAATATTCAGTATATTATAATAAGTCTTTAATTGTCTTTCCGAACGACCTTCCTGATCTTTTACCTCTGATTTACGCAAATCTTCCAATTCGAATTTCGAAGCCTGATCTTTGCTTAAGCTTACATAACGTTTTGGTATTGCAGTGGATCCTTCTTCGAAGAATACATAATTGCGCAATGGAAATGCTTCGTTGATTGTACGTTTCGCCGGCACGGTGAGAGGTGCACGTGTATCGAATTTTACATCACTATCAGCGACAGGAACAATGATTGGTTTGGCGACAACGGCAGGTGCCGGTTTTTCTTCAGGGGCTTCTTTTACTTTTCCTGTTCCGAATTTAAGCGCAATACCTACACGTACTGTGGATAAAGACCAACTTTCAATGTCGCGTGGCGCTTGTCCGAAATAAGGATGATAAGAAACAAATGGAGAAAGTGCGATTTGTGAACGACTATTGGCCGGTGACAACTGAATATCGTATCCCATTCCTACATGTGTAGAAAATACATGTTGACGAACATCGCTGAATTCACCTTCGGTAGTGTTGAAAAGGTTACCGTTGTTCTGATCGAAGGTATAAGCAAAGGATTTGTTCAGATTATAGCCATAAGAACCTCCCAAAAATACATAGAAGTCGGGTCCGAATGGTGAAATACGAATACTTGGCTGAATGGTGGCATAACTGAGTCCTGTTTTTAAATCTTCGGGACAGTTACAGGGTGACATAACCTGATCGAATGAACCACCACGGTTATCGTAACCCAAATTAAGCATAACACCAATCACCGGTATAGGACGATATTCCATCAATAAAGAACCAAAACCTCCCACACCTAATCCATCGTGAAGGGCTGCAGGAGCTGTCACTGCAGGATTCAGAACTTGTGTTGTTCCTGTGTACATATTAATATTGGCACCCCCCGAAACGCCTATCCAAAATTTAGGCTGAGTTCTTTGTTCTTCTTGTGCCGTCAATGCTGAGGCCATGCCAGTCAACATCAATGATGCGAAAATTAGTTTTCGAAACATGGTTTTATTTTTTTTGTAATTATATTTTTTCATTTTATTTGTGTTTTTAGTCAACCCGAACCTGACCGGTTTTGATCAGGTTCGTTCTGACATGATTGACTATGGTTTTGTCACTGCATTTGAATCCAACGTAACAGAAGCGATACGTGTCAACGCTCTACCGTTTAAAGTAGCACCTGTTGTCAGCGTGATGGATTGATCAGCAAGGATATTTCCATAGAATATGGAGTTAGTTCCCAATGTGGCTGATGTGCCTACCGACCAATAAATGTTTTTCGCCTGTGCTCCACCTGCAAGTACTATACTTGTTCCGGCATCAGTAACCAAGGTAGAACCCATTTTAAAGATCCACACTGCATTTGGATTTCCACCTGCATCGAGTGTAAGGATACCGTTAGCACCTGTTCCTGAAATTCCGGTTGTTGAAGAGTTAACGTACAGTCCCGGAGCAAGAGTAAGGCCTCCGAGTTGTCCCGGCAACGAAATAGCATTCAACGAACGTCCCTGTGCATCGTTATAGGCAGCAGTTAAATCATTTTTAGCTGTTCCTACCAACGGATTGGCAGAGGTATAAAGTGTACCAACAACATTTCCCGCAAGAAGACCATTAATTGTTGCAGTTGGGAATGAACCCACATCACCTTTTATCAAAGTGCTTACACCTGTATTTGAAACGCCTGCACCGGCAAGAATTGCAAAGTTAGCAGCCGATCCAAGATCGATACCTGCAGGACCTGCATTTACTGTAGCAAAGTGAGCCACCAATGTTCTGTTTCCATTGATATTGAAAGTGTAGTTGGCCAATGTAGAAACCACAAGACCATTTTCAGTCCAGTTAGTAAAGCTGAAACCTCCGTTCATTGGTACTGCTCTTGCTGTTACCGAGCTACCTGCACTGTATGTTCCACCACCTGTTGTTGTTCCTCCGTTAGCAGGAGCAGAAGATAGATTCAATGTGTACTGGTTTGTTACAAAGTTGGCTACAAGGTTGCGACTTGTGTTGGCCACAAAAGTATAGTTGACCAAAGCAGAAACTACAAGACCATTTTCAGTCCAGTTGGTGAATGAATATCCTGCATTTGCCGAAGCCATTACAGTAACTGAGCTTCCCGAGTTAACAGTTCCGCCTCCACTTGTTGAACCTCCTAAAACAGGATTCGATGATAGATTGATATTGAGTTGGGTTGAAACGAAATTAGCTACCAAAACCCTGTTCTTTGTTACTGAAAAAGTGTAACTTGGGAGTAAGGAAGCAATTACACCGTTTTCGGTCCAGTTCACAAAAGTATAATTTGCATTGGCAGTTGCAAGGGCTGTTACCGAAGTACCTGAAGTGAATGTTCCACCACCGCTTGTTAATCCGCCAAGGCTTGGATTCGCTGATAAGGCAATACTGTATTGTGCAAGTGCAAAATGAGCCACAAATGTGCGGTTCGAATTGACATTAAAGTTATAATTGGCAAGCGTAGATACAATCACACCGTTTTCGGTCCAGTTGGTAAATGTATAACCTGTGTTAGCAGTAGCAGTTACTGTAATTGAAGTACCTGAACTGAATGTTCCGCCACCACTTGTTAATCCGCCAAGGACAGGATTGGAAGATAATACAACATTGTACTGAGTGAGTACAAAATTGGCTACCAATGTGCGGCTTGTATTTATATTGAAACTATAAGATGCAAGTGCCGAAACGATAAGTCCGTTTTCAGTCCAATTGGTAAATGTATAACCGGCATTCGCTTTTGCAACTACTGTTACTGCATTTCCCGGATCAAATAATCCACCACCACTTGTAGTACCTCCCATTACAGGATTTGAACTAAGACAAACCAATAATCTTGGTGTCGTATAGTTAGCTACCAATGTCCTGTTGCTGTTCACCACAAAAGTGAATGTTGGTGTTGTAGAAACAATGATGCCGTTTTCGGTCCAGTTTGCAAAGAAGAATCCCGGATTTGTTACGGCAACGGCGGTTACCGATGCTCCTGCATTATAAACGCCTTCGCCTGTAGTTGTACCACCGATAAGCGGTAAGTTGGATAAACTAACAGTATATTGAGCCAATGCAGCAATGGTGGAGAAACTCCATTTCTTTTCGCTGGCCATTGCATTGCCATCAAGGTCTTTTGCACCTGTTGTAATAATTGCTTCGTAGGTAACTCCGCGGGTAAGTGGCGCAGCAGGAGTGAAAAATGCATCACGACCTACATAGGTAACAAATCCCAATACAGGAGTCGATCCATTCATAAGTTTGAAAGTAGATGAACTCACTGTTGCAGCGTTCATATCTTTGCTGAATGTAGCTTTAATCACTTTGTCGACCGCTACATTGGTAGCTCCCTGAGCAGGATCGGTAGCTGTTACATAAGGTAAAACGGGTACTACAAGCATACCTGTTGTAAATGTCCATGTCGAATCCTTTGGTATTGATTTGTTCGACAAATCCTTCACCCCGCTTGTAATTGTAGCGGTATATTCTGTTCCGTACAACAAACTTGATGTAGGTGTAAATGTGGCGGTCATGTCTTTATAAGTGACCAAACCTGAAACAACAGTTGTTCCTTGTTTCAATGTAAATGTCAACGAATTAATTGTTAGTATATTCATTGCTTTACTAAAAGTAGCGGTGATCTTTTTGTCAAGCGCAATATTGATAGCACCATCTACAGGATCGGTAATTGTAATGATCGGCAATACGCCTGTTGCAAAACTCCAGGTGGTGTCCTTTGCCATTGAATTGCCCGCAACGTCTTTCACATTCTTGCTCACTGTGGCTGCGTACACTTTGTTGGCTGCAAGCGGAGCATTCGGTGTAAATATGGCTTTGATGCCTGAATAAGTAATGACGCCGGGGATAACGGTTGTTCCCTGCATAAGCACAAAAGTGGATGCATTAATAGATGTTGCATTCATCGCCGTGCTAAAGTCGGCAGAAATAATATCGTTACTTCCTACATCGGATGCTCCATAAAGTGGAGCTGTGAGGATCACACGCGGAATAGCTCCTGTATTGAAACTCCATGTATAGTCGGCAATCATTACATTTCCCATTGGGTCGGTTGCTCCACGGGTAATGGTGGCCGTATAAACGGTGTTCGCATCCAACAAAGTGGAAGGAATAAATGTGGCCTTCTTGTTGCTGTAGATAACTTCACCTGAAATGATGCTTGTTCCATTTTTAACAAAAAAAGTGGTTTCGTTGATGGTTGCAGCATCCATTTCTTCGTTAAAAGTAGCAGTAATCAGTTTGCTGGTGACTACATTGATGGCACCTTTGGCAGGATCGGTGCTGATCACTTCCGGGCAAACGCCAATGAGCTCTCCGGTATAATCATCGTCTTTACACTGCCATGTGAAAAGAGCAATTAATATCAGCATGAAGCTCATGCCCGATAATGTTGAAAACCTTTTCCGGTTGAACCATGAGGTGATCATTTGTTTTGATAATAAAGTCTTGTTTCTCATTTTTCGGTAAATTTATTTATGAATAATAATAAGTTGATATTAAGTCTTGAGTTGAGGAAATTCAACATTACAAAGGTGACGTAATTTGTAGAAGAATGCATTACACAATTTTCTTTAAAAGTTGTATAATTCACTGATTTATTGTGGGGAAAAGTGAATGGTTTAAAGGGAATAATAAGGCGGTGGATTTGTGGAAGCGTTGAAGCGTTGAATTGTGTAATTGTGTAATTGTTGAATTGTTGAACTGTTGAATTGTAAAATTCTCACCAGTCTCCAGTCTCCAGACTCCAGTCACCAGTCTCCAGACTTTCGACCTTAGACAAAAGACAAAAGACAAAAGACAAAAGACCGTGGAATATTCAATTATCAACTCACCAACTCCTCGAATTTTCAATCCCGAAAGCTTTCGGGACAAATCCTCAAATCTTCAA
>CAYMHE010000029.1:0-20833 GCA_964390175.1 uncultured Paludibacter sp. | reverse complement strand
AACTCCTCGAATTTTCAATCCCGAAAGCTTTCGGGACAAATCCTCAAATCTTCAAATTCTCAAATTTTCAACTTTTCAAACTCTCCTCTTTCTTCGCCGTCTTAGTTGTGTTCTTTTTTGCTTTGATTTTGAAAGTCAATAAATCGGGCATAGTGTCGCCCAACAGAAAACCTATAGGGTGTAAAGGTTCGATATGATCGCAAATGACTTTGATAATCGCCACCACAGGAATAGATAAAAACATGCCTGAAACACCCCATAATGCTCCACCTGCCAGTACGGCAACCACTGAAACCAGGGCATTTATTTTTACTTTCGAAGCTACTATTTTGGGAACAATGTAATTGTTGTCGAGCAATTGGATGGAATAATAAATGATAAGTACATATACTGCGTACCAGGCCGAATCTTTTGTGACAAGCGCTATCATCATGGGCATGGCCACAGCCACAAGTCCACCAATATACGGAATCAGATTAAGTAAAGCGCCCAATATCCCCAATAAAATGGCATAATCGATACCCAGTAGTAAAAGACCGATTGAGTTAAGCGTAGCAATGATAACAGTTTCGATAAGAAGGCCTATCAGATAGCGTTGTATCACTGTTTTTGTTTGAGAGATGACTGTAGTAACTTTTATCTGGCGTTCGTCGCCAAAAATTTTGTGAATAAAGTCGAGCAACAGCGGTTGGTAAAACAAGATCATGAAAATGTAAACCGGAACAAGAAAAACAGCCACCACACTGCTCCCGACCGAAAGAATTGTTTGTCCTATGACAGCGCTGCTGTTGTCGAGCAGATTGGCTTTTGTTTCGGCCAACCATGCATTCACTTTGTCGGGACTTATGTCGAAATAACCCGGAATCCAATGAATGGTGTCGTTCAGCATTATCGTTATTTTTTCAACAAACACAGGCCATGATTCGGCAAAACGACTGATTTGAGAGAACATGAAAAGTCCGAACGCTGCAATTATTATTATCGAAAGCAAAAGCGTGATGATGATGGCAAAAACCCGGTTTATTTTTCGTTTTACAAAAAACGCAACTACCGGATGGAGTACAATGGCAATGATGGTCCCGAAAATAAGTGGCAATAAAAGGCCCTGAGCTATATATAACATGGACACAACTACATATAAACCGACACAAAACAGTGTAACTCTGGCGTAAAAGGGAAGCTGAATGTTATTGAGCATGGGGAGGATGTGTTGTGGAAAAGGAGATTAAAATTAAAAAGCAGGAGTGTATTGATAAGAAGATTTGAAGATAAGAGCGAACTCATTATTTTCAAATCTTCAAAATCAAGTCATTTTCATATTCGGTTTACAGTCGGAACGAAAGTCCGATTTTTCCACCGTTAAAGGCATTGCCACCACCAAATTCGAGGTTAAGACCAATGCTGTTTGTGAAAAAGTATCTCACTCCCAACTGTCCGCCTAAACCTAAGCCCGAACTGTGACTTCCTGTATATCCATCAGGTGAATTCCAAACATAAAAGCCAACATTCACACCGGCATATATATCCCAGCGTGGGGTCATTTGAAAAATGTTGTTGAAATGATAATTGGCATTCCCCGAAATTCCCATAATATTATGGTTGTAGTAATTGCTTTGCCAGTTTTCCTTGTAGCCACGATAGGATAATTCGGCGCCAAGGGTAACATCACGGCTAACGCTATGGTCGAATCCAATATAAACAGGAATACCCGAATCGGAAAGTCCAACACCAAGGTTTAACTGCGAAGTGCCTGCATACATCGGGTTTTGACTAAAAGCCACCATTGTGAACAGTACGAAAGATAATGTAAGGGTAATTTTTTTCATGATTGTAATTGTATATTTTTTTGTTTATTGAAGTAATTTTTTTTTTGTTCTCTGTCAATTGAAGTTGTTATTAGTCAATTGAAGTTAGATGAAGTTATTTGAAGTAAATGAAGTTATTAGTCATTTGAAGTTAGATGAAGTTATTGGAAGTAAATGAATTTATTTATTTATCAGTAGTTTGAAGTTAGATGAAGTTATTATTCATTTGAAGTTATCAGTTATTTGAAGTTAGATGAAGTTATTAGTAGTTTGAAGTTAGGAGAAGTTATTGGAAGTTGGATGAAGTTAATAACTCGTTATTGAAGGTGTTTTCTTTACAACTAACCCGAAACCCGAAACCCGAAACTCAGAACTCAAAACCCGAAACCCGAAACCCGAAACCCGAAACCCGGAACTACCTAAGATATTCCGTAGTCAGAATTATGTTGGAATACGACGGGTATTGTGTGCTCACGTCATTTTCGGAAGTAATAAAGATTTTCACAGGTTTGGTCACCGATATAGTTTCCATTTTTGCCGATAAATCTTTTGTCATAAAGCCGGTCGAACTGTTTAATTGTCCCAGACTTTGTGTTGTATTATCTGCATTGACCGACCATACGATATAAGCAGTTGCCGGAGGGGAGAGTCGGGTAGAAGGAGACAAATTCGATAACTCAATTTTAATAACATAATTCATGTTCTTGTCTTGCTTGATCAGAACTGTACCTTGTGCCGCCGGTACTACAGTGGAAGTAAGAAATTGATTTTTTACTGCACACGAACTGAACGAAAGTGAGATGACAATGCTTGCCAATAGAAGAAGAACTGTCGATTTGGTTTTTTTTGTTTTCATCTGATTGATTTTATGAAGTTGTTTTTTTGTTGTTGATGCGTTTGTAATTATAATGCTGCAAAAGAGTGTTAAGTAGTTACAAGTAAATAGTTACGAGTAAATAGTTACGAGATACGATTGTTGATCTGAATTTTACATTGAGAAAACAGATCATTAAATATTATTAGTTACCTGCTTTTCCAGCAAAAGAATACCGACTCATTTTATATTGCAAAGATCGGTGGTTTGTAAGCCTGTTTTGTTACATTGCGGACTGAATTACTTACATAAATCACTGATTTTTTGCGACAACCCTAAACTACTTGTTTTTGAATATCAGCGCTGATATCTTCAGTAAAAAAACATGCCGGCATATAATTAACGTATTAAAGTCGAATTAAGCAGCCTCTGTTTATCTGAATTATATTGACAGCGAAAAATCATCGGTATCGTTGGGTCAACTCATCCCCGATCTATTTTAAAACGATAGGAGATGATTTTCGAAACGATAGGAGATGATTTTTAAAACCGTCGGAGATGTTTTTAAAAACGATAGATAATGACTTTGCGCAGGGATTGATTCGGGCTTTTGGGGGTAGTCATGAAAAAAAGAATGCCGACACAGGAGCTTATTCTGTGCCGGCATATTAAATAAACAAAAATCTAAAAAAATCAAGGTTATTTTTTCTTCGAAAACTGCCAAAGCATAACGCCACCCAAGCCCATGACGGAAATGCCGATAAGAGGCGACCAACTCAGCGAGTGGGGTTCATCCCGTATTACTTCGATGGGACCTAAATCAACTACTTTCCTTTTGGTGAAGAACTGTATGGTTGTGAAAATGGTAAGCGCCAGCCCAATGATTATAATAGTGAATGATAAAGTTTTCATTTTGGTTGTTGTAGTTTTGAATTTCTTTTTTCTGAAAAGTAATTGTTGAATGTTACTTGTCGGTGGCAATGCCCGAAATTGCTTTTCCAAGGGCATCAAGGTCTTCGTTGAAACTCACTTTGAATTTCTCCCATTTGTTTTTATCTGTTTCCTTGTATTCGGCAATATTTGATTTCAGCTTGGCATTTTTTTGTTCAAGTTCAGTGAGTTGCTTTTCGTATTTGGTACGGATCTCTTTTTTGTCGGTTTTCAGTTGATCCTTAAGCGCAGCTATTTTTACATCGTTGGCAATAAGTTTGGCTTCCGATTCGGCCTTGAAACGGTCGTACTCATTTGTAGAGTCGATCACTGCTTCGTTCAGCTCTTGTTGCGCTTCAATTACATTTTCCTCGGCGTTCTCAAGCTTTTCAGCTTTTTGTTTTGGCGAGTTACAGCCTGCAATGCCCAGTATTACTATACCGGCAAGTGCCATTGTTTTTAAATTAGGTAAATTCATCTTTGTATATTTTTAAATTGTTATAGTTGTTCCTGACTTTTTTCGTATTGTGTTTTTCTTTTCAGTAATGATCCAATGCCTGCAATTATTTCAATCAGGTTGTTATCAATCAAAACTTTTGTGAATTTCTCCACCAGTATTGCACTCAGGTATCCTTTCAGGCTGCGGTGTTTGCCCAGCACCATGTCGATAATAAGTTCGAGAGCCATATTCACACCCGTTTTCACTATGTTCGCCGGCTGTTCCTTTGCAGCATTGCCTTTGAACATCGACACGAAATCAAGTGTGGAAGCCAGTACGCTAAAAGTAAGTTTCAGTTCTTCTTTCTGAACCATCCTGTCGGTCTTTAATGCTTCGATGCGCAGCAGTAGTTCGGCATGATTGGTAACCGGTGAGTATTCCTTTTTCTGAGTGGTCATGGTATTTGTTTTTCGAGGAGTTTCTTAATTATCTGATCACGCAAAGGTTTTTCTATCAATTTCTTCCGCCCTATAAATAAGATGAAAGCCAATAATAAATGACATCCGGCTATAATGGCAAATCCCGAATAACTGTTTCCCAATAATTCAGATAAATAAAAGCCAAGTCCGATGCTCAATGTGAATACGAATAAAAAAACCGATATTCCCACCACAAGTATTCCTACCATCGATGAACCGAATGTCGAGCTGCGTTCGATGACTTCCAACTTTACAATCTCTAAATTGGTGCTCAGGTATTGTTTCAGGTTATCGATTATTTCTTCCAATCTGTTTAATTCAGGCATGATCGTTGTTTTTTTGATGTTTAATCCTTATTTTCAATTTGCATAAAACAATTGAATTATGCTTTAATTCGGCTTTTAAAAAGAAACCGGTCCGAACCGGGGGAAAATGATATTTCCGGTTCGGCCTTTTCCTTTTCTTATTTATGAGCTTTTGAGGCTTCTTCAGTTTTGTGTTTGAAGTTGTCAGCCAAATCGTCCATTTTTTCTTTGGCCATTTCTTCCAAATCTTCAGCTTTTTTGCGCAATGCAGATGCTTCGTCTTTCATTTTTTGTTTCAAATCATCGGCTAAGTCTCTGGCTCCTCCCGATATTTTGTTGCGTGTAGCACTGCCTTTGTCGGGTGCGAATAAAATTCCGAGCGTTGCTCCTGCGATAGCACCGATGACTAATGCACCGATTACTTTTCCTGTTGCTTCTAAATTGTCCATTTTGACTGTTTTTTTTAATGAAAATTAAATTCTAAATGCTTTTATAATTAGTTACAAGTAAATAGTTACGAGTTACAAGACTGTTGTTGGATTTTACTTTTAGAAAGCAGATCCTTAAATATTCTCACTTAACTACTTAAATATGAATTGTTTTTAAAATCTGTATCCGATGGTTGCCTGATACCACATGTTTTTGTAACGTGGAGTACTTGATGTGCCATCGCCTTCGTTGCTTTGAACATCCCAACCGGCACGAGCTCCGATCACAATATTGCTAAGGTTTATATCTACTCCGCCTGTTACACAGAAAGTGTTTTTCCGAAGGTTCTCGTTGTCGAATTGTTCGTCTCTCGAAATATCGAGCACATCACTTTTGAAAGTGTAGTTCTGACTTAGCAAGAATGAATACTGAGGACCAAAAAGTAATGTAAGGTAATCGCCTGTTCTGAAAGTCAGCAATAAGGGTACATCTATATAATTGGTAGTACGTTTGAAACTATAATCGCTGCCAAGTACCGACCCTGAACCGCGATACCCTTTTTGCGAAAACAATATTTCGGGTTGAACGCCCAAAAAGTGGGTGATGGGCAATGTAATAAATAAACCTGTAGCCATTCCTAGCTTTGCATCTGCTTCAAATTCTTCTCCCTGTGTATCGTAAACATTTGATAAATTAGCCCCGAACTTTAAACCGAGCGATACTCTATTCGATGCATCGCTTTGGGCGGAAACCATTGTTGTTGCAAAAAACATAGCGGCAACAATCAACATTAATAAACTTCTGTTTTTCATTTTGTTTCGATTAAAATTGTAACTGAATTATTACATTGCAAAGGTGAGCCGAAATACTTAAAAAGGTGTTACACAATTCTACGAGAAAGTTACATCATTCACGGATAGACACAAAAAGAGCTTTTCACGATTGAAAAGCTCTTTTTAATTTGTCTTAATGTCTGATGAATTCAATATCGAAGCGAATAAGTCACGCAGCAAGCTGAATTGTTGATTTTAAAGGCAACCTACGTACAAAGATATGGGTACATTGGTGGGAAATAATTACATATCTGTTTGCAAATGTTGCATATATCACAGATTTATTTACATTCTCTCCATGTACCAGTTCAACTGCTTTTTGAGTTTTTTTGTTTCGAAGATGGTTGTTATTATTTTTTGCAAACGCATAAAAGCGGTTTCGCTTTTCACCACATAATCGAAAGCGGCATGGTGCATACAGTTGATAGCCACGTCGATTTTGTCCTGCGCCGAAAGCATAACGACAGGAATTTCGGCGTTATAGAGTTTAATTTTATCTAAAGTTTCTATACCGTTCATTACGTCACGTTCTACGCCGTCCAGCAAATAATCAAGGATAATAATATCGGGTTTGTTTTTTAGGTTTTCCACGCAAAGTTCGCCCGTAGCGTAGGTTTCGATCTCAAAATCGCCATGCTCGAGAAACTGAATTTCGAGTAATTTCAAAAAAATAGCATCATCATCTACAAGAAAAATCTTTATTTTAGCTTTCATTTGTTTGTGTTTTTAATCGTATTGTATTCTTCTTCTAATTCTTCACAGGCTTGTAGACAAACATGTTCGAGTTGAAGCACCATATCTGTAATTCCATCGGTTTGTTTTTGTGTGCCGGCATATTCCTGCACTTTCTTGGCCATATTTTCGTAATCGTGACTGATGCCCATGATAGCAAAAGAAGGAATCATTTTATGTACTGCCGAGTAGAGTGTATTCCAGTCTTTATCTCTCATGCTTTGTTTCATGGTCCTGATCAGGGTTGGGGTTTGCTCCAGATAAAGAGAAATCATTTCCATCATTAAGTCAGGATTCGATTTGGTGCGCTGGCTTAAGTAATCGAGGTCAGTACACTTATTTCTCTTTGCTTGGAAATCAGTACTTTCAGGAAGTTCATCTGCAGCTATATTCTTCTTTATTAAATTTATAATTTTGGAATATAAAAGTCTTTCGTCTACCGGTTTGGCTATATAATCATTCATGCCTACGGCTTTACATTTTGCAAGATCAACAGTAGTTACATCGGCCGTGAGTGCAATAATGGGGATATTGGACAACATGGTGTTACGAATGTATTTTGTAGCTTCAAATCCATTCATTTCGGGCATCTGCAAGTCCATAAGGATAACGTCGTAGTCGTTGATTTTTAGTTTCTCTATGGCTATTCTACCATTTTCGGCAATGTCGCGTTCGAAACCGAATTCATCGAGTATCGTTTTCATCAGCAGCTGATTCAGTGCAATGTCTTCGGCTACCAGTACTTTTATGTCCTTAATTTCTGTATCCAAATCCGGAATTTCTATTTCAAAGTCAGCTTCAACCTTTGTTTTTGGGAAGCTAAGCGTAAAGCTAAAGGTTGAACCTTTGTGCTCAGTACTTTCAACAAAGATTTTTCCGCCCTGTGTTTCTACCAATTGTTTTACTATGGCAAGTCCCAAACCTGTTCCGCCGTACAAACGCGATGTGCCACTTGATGCTTGTTGGAAATTTTCAAATATCTTTTCCATTTTATCTTTTGGGATGCCGATGCCGGTATCTTTCACAGCAAATTCGATGGTGACCTGCTCGTCGTCCTCTTTCAGCAAATGAACGCCAACAGTTATAGTTCCCTCACCTGTGAATTTAACAGCATTACTTACAAGGTTCAGAATAATCTGATGTAATCGCACCGGATCGCCTACCAATACATTCGGGATTTTGTCGTCATATTCCTGGATGAGCACTAAATTTTTCTCCTGAATTTTAGCTTCGAACACATGCAACATGGCCGATATGGACGTATGCATTTTAAACGGAATTTGTTCAAAAGCCATTTTCCCGGCGTCTACTTTTGCCAGGTCAAGTATATCGTTGATAAGCACAATGAGCGCATCGCCACTCAGTTTTATAGCTGTCAGATATTCCTTTTGTTTTGCCGTGAGTTCAGTTTTGAGCACCACCTTTGTGAATCCTATGATCGCATTCATTGGGGTGCGAATTTCGTGACTCATATTGGACAGGAACTGTTGTTTGGCTTTCACAGCATCTTCGGCTTTACGGGTTGCCATTTGAGCTATGTTTTTGGCTTCCTGAGCTACACTTGTTTGAAGCTCTGCAAATTCTTTTGCCTCAGTCAGCTCTTTTGATATTCTTTTTTGTTCAGTCACATCTCTTGCCACAATGACCACTCCCAGTACCTTTCCTTCATCATTTTTATACACCGAACCATTGAAAAGTACATCGGTCAATTTCCCATCTCTATGTCGGATGGTGAGTGGTGAATCGGCCACAGAACCTTTTGCAAAGACTTTCTGATACACTTCACGCGCCTTTTGAGGTTCGGTGAAATAGTCAAAGAAATCGCTTCCTGTCAGTTGTTCACGGGTCATGCCAATCATGTTTGTAGTGGCCTTATTCATGTCTGTTATTTTCCCTTCGGGACTGATTGTAAGCAGCGGATCATGGCTTGCTTCAATTAAACTCAGAGAGTATTCCGAAGCTAATTTTAAAGTATCGCTGAATGCTTCGAGCTTTTTATTTTCAGTGACTCTTTTTTTCTTCTCATTGCTTTGAAAAATAAGTTCTTTGTCGGCAATGATTAATTCGGCAGCTCTTTTCTCTTTTTCCTCGTTCTGAAACAGAAGTTCTTTGTTGGCCAGAATTAATTCAGCAGCTCGTTTTTCTTTTTCTTCATTCTGAAATACAAGTTCTTTATTGGCTGTAAGCAATTCTGTAGCCCATTTCTGATTGGTTAAATCCCTCATTACCATGATGGCTCCTGGTAAATTACCATTGTTGTCATTAGAATAAGAGCCTGTTAAAAGCACATCGGTCAATTTTCCGTCGACATGTTTCAGTGTGAGGAAAGCATCGGCCACGCTCTCTTTTGTGAAAACGTCATCGCACACTTTACGTGCCAGTTTTGGCAAGCTAAAATATTCAGAAAAATCACTACCAGCGATTTGCTCTCGTGTCAATCCAAGAATATTTACTGTAGCCTGGTTCAGGTCAATAATTCTGCCCAGCGTGTTAATGGTGATCAATGGATCGTAACTGATTTCCATCAGACTGCGGGCATATTGTGATACTTGTGTTTTCATTCTTGGTCTTTATTTCCGATTTCTTCAATCTGGTTTCTGTGTTTGAACTTCAAATGCTTAAATTGCGATGGAGTGAGGCCCGTGACTTTTTTAAATTGATTTGATAAATGTGCTACAGAACTATATTGCATTCTGTACGATATTTCAGTAAGGTTCAATTCGTCATAGAAGAGCAGTTCCTTTACACGTTCAATTTTGTGTGTAATTATAAATTGCTGTATGGTAATGCCGTTTATTTCTGAAAATAAATTTGAAAGGTAGGTGTAATCGTAGTCCAGTTTTTCACTGATGTAGTCGGAGTAGTTAATTTTTGGTAGTTCGTCGGAGTAGTGGATCATTTCTACCACTACGTTTTTAATTTTTTCAATCAATACGGAGCGCTTGTCGTCCATTAATTCGAGGCCGGAGTTGAGTAAAGCATTTTTCAATTCTTCTCTCTGAGCATCTGAGATATCCTCCATGATCTCAATTTCGCCTAAATCGACTACAATGAAGTGAAGTCCGAGTTTTTTAAGCTCTTCTTTTACAACCATTTTGCAACGAAGGCTAACCATGTATTTTATATATATTTTCATGCGATTTTTTTTGTTTTTGGAATCGCATTTTTTTTGTCCCGACTTTTTGGGAGAACTCACTCATCGATTTGCAGCTATTCTTGAAGCATAGTATTTATTAGCTAGTTCCAATTACAAATTATTGTTGACAAGAGAAGAGGGCGATAATTTTCTTCTGCTAAAGACCTGATCAAATCTTGGAGAGATAGTTGATTGGGGGTAAGTGATTATTTTAGAATAATCAGTTGGAAATAAGAGTTGTGGATTTTTTTGTTACTTTATGTTCGTCATTTTAAAATGCGAAAATCAAAAGAATGCTTAAATGTGTCCAGTTAAAATGAATATATGATACTTATATTTATAAAACAATAAACATGAGTAATAGTTGCAAAGATAGACATTAAAATCCGATAAACAACATTTTGACAAAAACTTGATAAATAGAATCAATAAGAAAAACTACATTTTGGTTGTTTCTCTGTATTTGTCTTACTTTTTAGTGGCTTTTTCGGATACGTCAAATAGAATTTGCTTTTTTAGTATATTGTTTAATAGTGTGTTACGCCATTGGCACGGCCTTTGAAAAGCTGTGCCGACAACATCCCTGTTCTTAGTGCACAAGAATAGCTCTGTTTATTTTACAAAAAATGTACAGTTTATGAGTCAACGCAATGCATTTTATTTGGATGGAACACTGACCATTTGCCGTGAAGGAGACGTCTTTCTGGGAAATGCACAGATAGAAAAGAATCCTCAAATGCCCGAAGGAATGTCGATCCCCATGACCATGCACAATATAATGACAGTGACGGAGAAGTAAGTAGTTCTGAGTTCTGAGTTCTGAGAGTTCTGAGAATTTGAAGATTTGAGAATTTGAAGATTTGAGAGTTTGAAGATTTGAGAGTTTGTCCCGAAAGCTTTCGGGATTGAGAGTTTGAGGATTTGAAGATTTGTCCCGAAAGCTTTCGGGATTGAGGATTTGAAGATTTGAGAGTTTGTCCCGAAAGCTTTCGGGATTGAGAATTTGAAGATTTGAGGATTTGTCCCGAAAGCTTTCGGGATTGAGAGTTTGTCCCGAAAGCTTTCGGGATTGAAGGTGAGTTGATAATTGACCGGAGGCTTGGGTACGAAGACTTTTGACTTTTGACTTTCTTTGACCTTTGACTTTCTTCGCCTTTTTAAACAGAGATTTATATAAATATCAAATTACTGCTGTTGCGTTTACTTTTAACACATTCAAATGTTAAAATAAACTAAGTTGCTCTTTGACATTTTGATTGAATTGACGTTGTTCGCAGAGCAAGTCACGTATTGGTGTTTTGTCTAAAGCAGACACTCCAAGTATTTGCATTATTTCGTAAACCGAATAATTGCTATCAAGTTCATACTTGATGTATGTAACTATTGGGTATGTGCATATAGCTATCCACAGGTGTGTTTTTACTGCATTTACAGAGTATCCCCACAATTTCTTTATAATCAGATTCTGTTTAATCCATTTGAAAAACACTTGGATTTGCCAACGTTTTTTATACAAGTTGGCAATTTCCAGAGCTGATACATCAAAGTTGTTGGACAGGAAAACCAGTAACTCATCGTTCAGGTTGTCGTAATACTCAACCAATCGTAATTTCTCTGGATATAGTCTTTTTGACTTTGGTATGGTTAACATTACTATTTTGTCCGTTTTCAAACCAGTGCTCTGGTCAATGTTGAAATTCTGATCAACAACATTATACTTCATAGGGTCTTTGGCTCTTGTAACAAAGAAAGCCTGTTCTTGATTTATTCGGTATAATGCTTCAAAATCAACATACGCCTTATCCATTAAATAAATGGCATTTGTTTCGGGTGTAAATTCATCCAAGGCATTACTGTCATGGAATTTTCCATCAGTAATAAGTATAAACTCGGGAATACTTCCACGTAGGTTGAGTAAAGTGTGCATTTTTACAGCTCCACGAGAGTATTTACCCTCTGCCCAAGTACAAAGATTAATACTGACCGAAATAGTGGTTGAATCCAAAGCATATACTTCATTGTCGATATTAAGTTTAGGAATAGAACACCCTGCATACAGTGGTCGAACTTTGGAGATTAAATAATAACCAAAATCGGCAATTATTCGGCAATCCCGGTTTTCATTTGCACGTGATAGCGTAGAGACCACTACATGTTGTTTAATACCCAAGTGATATAATTTCCCTTTGTGAGCCTTTAAACACAAACAAATGCTGTGCAGTGAATTCAACGAAGTCAATTGTCCGAAAAACAATTGAACAAACTGATTCCAACAATTCAAATCCCGTACTCGATAATTGCCAAAATAACGTTTTACGCACTTGTTGAATTCATATTGATCAACAAAAGTCTAAACCATGTTTTCAAAACAAATAGTGCGAAGGTTAGCATAAATCAGTAGCTATAACTATTTTTTTTTAATTATGAATGGCAAGGAGTTAGGTGAGCCAAATCACTGTGTAAACAAATGTGGAGTACCGACATTCCTTTTTTCTTCCGTTGGTTTTAGAACGGAATAGATCATGCCAACCCAATATTTTACAACATGACAATGACAAAGTGCATCTCTAATACATGTTTCTTTATAACAAAACGACAATTTTGAATAAGCATTTGCAGCGTCAGGACTCTAATGATACACTTAATTTAAGTAAGAAAATTGCTGCATTTGTTCAAAATGAAACGAGTGTTGTTAAAATATGTTGGTTCAGATGAGGACAGAGCTAATTTCGGGTATATTTAACGTTTAAAGTCAGTTTATACACAGTTTAATGGGTTAAATCAATAAAAAACAAAAATAATGCATTGAAAATTTGGCTCGTACCTACTTGTTTTTGTTATTTTGCACCCGATTTGGAAAAAACGACACTTACTTATTCATTACACTATGTCAAAAAACCTCGTTATTGTAGAGTCACCTGCTAAAGCTAAAACGATAGAAAAATTTCTCGGAAGCGATTATCATGTGATGTCCAGCTTTGGCCATATCCGCGATTTGGCTGAAAAAGGCATTGGGATTGATTTTGAGAATAATTACGAACCGCAGTATGTTGTATCTACCGATAAAAAGAAAGTGGTTTCGGAGTTGAAGAAAGAGGCAAAAGTGGCAGAAGTTGTATGGCTTGCTTCCGATGAGGACCGCGAGGGAGAAGCCATTGCATGGCATTTGTTCGAAGAGTTGAAGCTGAAAAAGGAGAATACAAAGCGCATCGTATTTCACGAAATTACAAAAGAAGCAATTCTACATGCTATTGAAACTCCACGCTCAATAGATATAAACTTAGTTGATGCGCAGCAAGCTCGTCGTGTGCTCGATCGCATTGTTGGCTTCGAACTTTCGCCCGTGTTGTGGCGCAAAGTACGTCCGTCGTTATCGGCCGGACGTGTGCAGTCGGTGGCTGTTCGTCTCATTGTGGAGCGCGAACGTGAAATCAACCAGTTTGTACCCGAGAGTGCCTACAGGGTAAATGCAATTTTCAAATCGCAGGATATTAATGGTCAGCCCATAGAACTTAAAACCGAACTACAACAACGTTTTGCAACAAAAGAAGAAGCCCTGGCTTTCCTCGAAAAATGTAAAACATCGCAGTTCTCAATTGATAGCATTGTCACCAAACCGGCTAAAAAGTCGCCGGCACCACCTTTTACTACATCAACATTGCAACAAGAGGCGGCTCGTAAACTTGGTTTTTCGGTGGCTCAAACTATGCAGGTGGCTCAACGATTGTACGAAGCTGGTAAAATTACCTATATGCGTACCGACTCGGTAAATCTTTCCGATTTAGCCATTGGAACTTCGAAAGCCGAAATTATAAGTATGGCGGGTCAGAAATATGTACACACCCGTCGTTTCAATACAAAAACAAAAGGAGCTCAGGAAGCGCACGAGGCCATTCGTCCGACCTATATGAACGCTCACACAGTTGATGGAACAGCTCAGGAAAAAAGACTCTACGAGTTGATATGGAAGCGCACGATTGCTTCTCAGATGTCGGATGCTGAGCTCGAAAAAACTTCTATATTTATAAATGTATCAAACAGCGAACATAAATTTGTAGCCACAGGCGAAGTGATTGTTTTTGATGGTTTCCTGAAAGTATATCTCGAATCGACAGATGATGAGCAGGATGCAGAAAATGATTCTTTGTTGCCTGCTATGAAAGCCGGAGAACAGCTGAAACCAAACGAAATTGTTGCACAGCAACGTTTCTCACAAAAACCTCCACGTTACAGTGAGGCAAGTTTGGTGCGTAAACTTGAAGAACTCGGCATTGGTCGTCCTTCTACTTATGCGCCTACTATTTCGACGATCCAGAACAGGGCTTATGTTGAAAAAGGCGATCGTCCGGCCGATCAACGTAATTTCAATGTATTAAAACTTAAGGCCGATAAAATCTCGGATCAGATAAAAACTGAAAACACAGGCGCTGAAAAGTCAAAACTTTTCCCAACCGACATAGGCATTGTAGTGAATGATTTTCTGACAGAAAATTTTCCGGATATTTTGAGCTTCGATTTCACTGCCAATGTGGAAAAAGAATTTGATCATATTGCAGATGGAAAAATCAATTGGACAAAATCAATCGATCGCTTCTACAAGAAATTCCATCCGATTGTGGAAGACACCATGAAAAATTCCGAACGTCAGGTAGGCGAACGTATTTTAGGTGTAGATCCTGTAAGTGGCCGTCAGTTGTCTGTGAAAATTGGTAAGTTTGGCCCTCTTGCACAAATAGGCACAGCCGAGGAAGAAGAAAAACCTGTTTTTGCATCTTTGCTGCGCGATCAATCTATCGAAAGTATTACACTTGAGGAAGCGCTCGAATTATTTAAATTGCCACGTCAGTTGGGCGAATATGAGGAAAAAGTGATGACAGTGGCCATTGGGCGTTTTGGACCTTACATTCGTCACGATGGCTCGTTTTATTCATTGCCCAAAACCGACGACCCGATGGAAGTAAGCGTAGAACGTGCCATCGAAATTATAGAAGAAAAACGCGAAGCCGAACGCAACCGTTTGATATGTAATTTGGGAGAAAATAATGAAATTCAGGTATTGAATGGTAGGTTTGGTCCGTATTTTACCTGCGATAAAATAAATTATAAAATTCCTAAAGGTACCGATCCGGCTACATTGACTTTTGAAAAATGTAAGGAATTAATGGCCGCTCAGCCTGATGCCGGAACTAAAAAGAAAGGTTTCGGAAGGAAAGCTGCTGCAACCAAAAAACCGGCTACAACCAAGGCTACGACTAAAAAAACAACTAAGTCGAAAAAATAATTGCTGATTTCGGGTACTATTATTGCTGTTTTTGAGTTTATAATTTTAAAAATATAAATTACAATGAAAAGATTCATCATAAGTGCTGCATTATTTATTGCTGTTTTGGGCCTTAACGCTCAGGGAAATTCAACAGCCGAGGCACAGTCGGCGATCGTGTACGCGTTACCAAAAACCGAACTTTCGGTTGATGTTGAAATAGAGAAAACAACATTGAAGCCCGGAGTGTACTATCAGTATTCCGAACGATACCTCGCCACTAACCAGGTGATTTTAGAAAATAAAGTGAGCTATCGCATCAAAGATATTACAGTGAAATGGCATTCTATTCCTGATGTAAGGAGAACTTATAGCCTGATGCCCGACAAAAAATCGAACCTGAGACTGATTACTGTCAATGCTCAGGGCTTGTTGTGTGGCATCAATGTGCCTGTAACCGAAAAACAGCAAAAAATCAATCCAACCAAATCGTTTGTTGCTGAAACCCCAACCGAAAATAAACTTTTACCTTTAGGCGAAGAATATTTGATGGCAGGTTCGACGGCTAAACTGGCTGAAGGCGTTGCTAAACAAATTTACAGAATCAGAGAAAGTAAAATGAGCTTGCTTACCGGCGATCTCGAACATTTGCCTGCCGACGGCGCTTCGTTGAATACAATGTTGCGTGAGTTGAATAAAATGGAGAAAGAATTGACAGAACTTTTTGTCGGAAAAACAACTGTAGAGGTGCTGAAACACAGCATTAATGTTGTGCCAGATTCGGCTACAAACAGCAAAGTTATTTTTCGTTTTTCGGCGCTCAAAGGCCTGGTGCCAGCTGAAGATTTGAGCGGAAATCCATATTATATAAGCTTAATCCCCGATAAATCGATAGTTCCGGTGAGTGAACAAAGAATAACGAAGTCACAGTCTGCATTATACACTGTTTTACCTGCGAATACAGCTGTAACCATTGGCGACGGTGTGAAAACGCTTTACAATACTACAATACTGATTCCTCAGCTGGGTCCGGTGGTTCCATTTGCGTTGGACTTGTTCAGCGAACCGACTTCAAAAGTGTACGTCGAAGCACAGACCGGCCGATTGTTGAGAATTGAAAAATAATTTTCTGACGAACCTTCATCAAACAAGTAATCACTGAAAATGTCAGAACAACCAACTGTTCAGGTAAATAAAACTGTATATTTTTACCGCCAACGTCCCGAAATGTTGAAATACATTCCGGTAGATGCTCAACGAATTTTAGAAGTAGGCTGCAATGATGGTACGTTTTGTTCCACACTCCGTCGCAGCGACAGAGAACTGTGGGGCGTGGAGCTAAATCCTGAAGCCGGCGAAAAAGCGAAGAAAGTTTGTGACCATGTTCTGATTGGTGATTTTAACGAAGTATTCTCTCAGCTTCCACAAAATTATTTCGATTGTGTGATTTTCAACGATGTGTTGGAGCATATTTATTCGCCCTGGGATACAGTTCGCGATGTAAAACTATTGTTGTCGCCTACAGGGGTATTGGTAAGTTCAATTCCCAATTTCAGGTACATTTCCAATTTGATTACCGAAATTCTGTTCGAGGGAGAGTTCAGGTATAAACCAGAAGGTGGCGTTTTGGATGATACACATATACGGTTTTTTACGCCCAAAAGTATGCGTCGAATGTTTCGCGAACAGGGCTACGAAGTGCTTGTCAACGAGGGACTCAACCCCTGCAAAAGCTGGAAAGAAAAATTATTTATCACGCTTACATTTGGCTTTTTGAAAGATGCACGCTATAAACAATTTGCCACAGTTGCTAAACCGATTCAAAAATGAGTGCTCCACTTGTTTCAATAATTACCCCAACTTATAATCACGAAAAATATATTGGTGACTGTATTCGTTCTGCTCAGGATCAGACCTATACAAACTGGGAAATGATCATTGTAGACGATGGAAGTACCGACAACACTTTTACAATTGCGCAAACAGCAGCGGCCAGTGATGATAGAATAAAAGTCTTTACTCAGAAAAATGTGGGTATTTTCCGCCTTGGCGAAACCTATAATTTTGCGTTTGCACAATCCAAAGGCGAATATATTGCTGTGCTCGAAGGAGATGACGTGTGGCTGCCCGAAAAGCTGCAATGGCAGGTAGAGGCAATGGAAACAAATAAAAATGTCGTTCTATCATGGGGAAAAGCATTCAGCTCGTCGGCCGATTTAGCTGAGGACTATGATTTGCATCCGGTAAAGGAAAGGGATGAAGCGATATTGAGTAATTCTCCTGTAGGTTCGGCCGCAAATGCGCTGATTTTTAGCTGTTTTATTCCGGCGCTGACAGTAATGGTTCGAAGATCATCGCTCGAAAGCCTGGGCGGTTTTATCCAGAATTTCCATTTGCCTTTGGTGGATTTGCCTACATGGCAACAATTATCGTTAAAGGGCGAATTTATTTACATTCCCAGACCATTGGGAAAATGGAGGATTTATCCTAATCAGGTAACTAAAACATATACAGCCGAAATGGCTGAAGGATTTTATAAGCTTGGGCTCGATTTTTATGAACGAAACGAATTGCTGTTTGAAACAAACGGAGTTACAAAAAGTGACATCGATAGGTATTTCAAAAAGTTACTTGTTATCAACTATTCAAGGGCGGGAAGATACAAACTTATCCGAAAGGATTTTAAGGGGGCACGAAAAAGTTATTCTAAATCAATATTCCGTTTTGGCTGGAATGAACCTCTTTGGAAATTAAGATCTGCTATTGGATTGATTTTTAGTGTATTCAAAAAAGACATCGAAGGGTTCACAAAAAAAATTGGAAGGGTAAGCTATAAATAGTTAAGAGTTTCAAGGCTGTTTTTTGTTTAATCACATTTATCTTATCGTGATTTAGGACTTAATGTGTGATCGAATTGTAAATAGCGTTAATTCTGTTCCCAATGCTTTCTACCCCAAAGCTCTGTTTCATATCATTTGCAATTTGTTTGTTATCGAATCTCTTGCTCAATAGAGCATTCAATCCAGCTTCCCAGCTTTCTAAACTGTTGTTGCACAGTACGCCGTTACTGTCGTTGATAAGTTCGGGCAAAGCTCCAACCTTCGAGCAAATTACAGGCGTACCAGTCAGCAATGCTTCGGCTACTACCACACCAAATGTTTCTATAGTGCTGGCATGAACGAAATAATCGGCTTGTTGAAGATGTTCGGCAATCAGTTTTTTCGGGATATATCCGGTGAAATATGCTTCCAACTCATTTTTTGAACACAATTCCTTCAGGTCATTCAGTCTGTCGCCTCCACCAATCATAGTGAGCACAATACTTTTATTCGATTTCTTTTTAAATGCCGACAACGCTTCGATAAACAGCTCCGGTAATTTGTCAGGTGTTTTTTTGTATGCCCAGGTAGCTATGGCACAGAAGTGAATTTGTTGTTGCTGAGTCACTTTATCCCTGTATATGAAAGTTTCGGAATCGACGACATTGCCTACTGAGACGAATTTATTTACATCAATTTGGGGAAGGAGTGTCGTGATTTTGTTTTGAAGAAATGCTGAAACCGGTAGAATTTTATCCGCTTTTTTATAGGCATTTATCACTTGCCGCCCTATGATCGGTTTTTCCAGAATGCCAGCTATCCTGCTCCAGTGTTCGGTAATCACATGCGGTAAATGGTATTGATGGGCTAATCGGTTGCCCATAATTCCTGCCGAAAACACTACATTCGAATGTATAAGTTGAGGACGAAATCCTGTATTAATGAGTTGTTTTGCAGCTCTTTTTATAAAAATGTATTGGAATACTGGAAGATAGTAAAAAAAATCCTTGAAAACCGATTCAATTTCCAGCGTGATTGTTCTTACACCATTTTCATCACTAAAGTCATTCTTTTTGAAATGAAATATTTTTTTGTTTTTCCTTAGTATCAACGCAATAACGACAATTAGGTTGCCAACCTGTTGAATCGAGCGGGCATGTTCCTTTACAAAGACGCCAAAGTTTGGATTCTTTTCGGTAGGGTACCATGAACTCAGGAAAAGTACATTCATCGTTTGTTGCGGTTAATTGTTAGCAATTTTTCTTTGATATAAATAACCGATTTGTTATAAAGATCGTTATAGAACTGTTTAAGAATTAAGATGTAAACGATGGCTGCAGCAGTAATCTGTATTGGTAAAATAAGAATTGATTTGTCGGTAGCAAGGCCTATAATGGCTATTAATGCAGCAATCAACAACCCGAAAATAAAACTTTGAATAAAATCAAGAACCTGATGTTTAATATAGTGAGTTATTTCTTTCTTGAGATAAATTATTGATATCAGGTAAGATATAATTGATGCTGCAGCATATCCCCAAAGCATTGTGATAATGCCAAAACTAAAAGTAAACAACAAAGAGACCAATATAAGTGCTTTTTTGATGATTTCCACTCTGAAGGTAATTTTTGATTTCCCACGTGCATTTAATGCACTAATATTCAGTGTGTATAGTGGGGTGAAAAGCGACGCCAGACACAAAAGTTGAAAATAGGGGACGGATTGTAAAAATTTAGCCGACCAGACCACTTCAATAAGTGGATGAGCCGCTGCAATCAATCCCATAAGCACAGGAAAGGTAACAATTGATATTTTATTTGCAATTTCTCTGAAAATTCGTCTGAACCTTTCATCATCATTTTGTATTTGCGAAAACAGAGCAAAAGTGCTGCCCACCAATATGGATTGAAAGGTAAAACTGAATGTTTCGTTTAGTTTATTTCCTTGTGTGTAATACCCTACATCGCTTTTTTGATAGAATTTACCAAGTATAAGCACAAAAATATAGTTAAAGATGATGTTCAATACTGAGGTGCTTAGCAGGTGAATGCTGAATTTCCAAAAATCACGAATGACTTTGAACGAAAATAAAAAGGCCGGTTTCCATTTCACGAAAAAATGAAAAAATACCATCCGCAGGAAGTGATAACTTACCTGTTGAAGTATTAAAGCCCAAACTCCAAATCCTGCTACTGCTATCGCCACACCAACTACACCACTCAGTATTGTGGAAATAAGGTTTACTTTGGCTATTGTTTTGTAGTCAAGCACCCTCCCGAGTTTAGATAAGGGGATAAGATAGAAGGAATTAAATATTATGGCTATGAAAAGAATTCTACAAATAAGGGTTAGCCTTGGTTCTTCAAAAAAATCAGCAATAAAAGGAGATAGAAAAAATAATACAGTGTATAAAAAAAGCGACGCCGAAATATTAAAGTAAAATATTGTATTGTAATCTGTTTCGTTGACGTCTACTTTACGTATAAGGGCTTGTCCAAATCCACTTTCGACCAGCACAAAAGAGAGTGCCGAAAATATCATTACCAATCCGAGCAAACCAAAATCGTCTGGGCTTAGCAGGCGGGAGAGTATCATGCCAATAATCAGCTGGATAGCCTGTTGTCCGAATCTGTCGATAGAACTCCAGGTTACGGCTCCCAGCATTTTTTGTTTCAGATTGTCGCCCATTTTTCCAGGTTATTTTGCTTTAATTACATCGAAACCTTCGCCGTACACACCAATGGCTGACGATTGGGAAATGAATGCATTAGGGTCAATTTCTTTTACAATGCGGAAAATTTTTATCGATTCATTTTTACGTGCGATCACAGTGATTACCTTTACCGGTTCTT
>CAYMHE010000028.1:20352-27784 GCA_964390175.1 uncultured Paludibacter sp. | reverse complement strand
TTCAGTATTACAAAAAAAGTGAACGCTCTTTTCAGAACAGCGTTCACCTTCGTTTTTTTGATAAACGCGGTGCAAAAGTAATTAATTTGTCCGGAAAACTTTACTTTTCCTGTCAAAAATACAGGGTTAGTGGATAATAAAATATGAATACGACAACAAACGTTTATCTTTTCATTTCGAGTTGAATGGATACTGACTGCACTTTGGCGCCAAGTGGAGGCTGCATTTTTGTTAACTTAAGCTTCAGACTTTGAATGAGTGGAAATTGTGTAAAAACAGCATCTGCGATTCGTCGGGACACGTGTTCAATCAGTTGCGATCTGATTTCCATTTCTGCTTTCACAACATCGTAAACCAACTTGTAGTTCAATGTATCAGATAGTTGGTCGGTTTTCTCAGCTGCCGTAGTGTCGAATTGCATGCTTAGCGTTACCAGAAAAGTATTTCCCAGTGTCTTTTCGTGTTCCAAACATCCATGGTAAGCATGGAATTCCATATTTTCGAGTGTAATTTCTGACATTGTATTGTTTTTTATTTTAATCTTTGCTGGTTACTTCGCTCCCAAAACTTCCATCGTGTACAAAAGTACGTATTTTTTCGCCCGCTTTTATTTGCGCAACCGAATGAATTCGTTTTCCGTTGATTGTTGTAATTGTGTAACCATGTTTTAAAAGAAATGCAGGTGAATGCGTTTCTATGTTTTTTGCGAGCAAATCAAGCTTATTTTTCTGAAACATTATCTGCAAGCGTCTTGCCGAAGTTAATCTGATTTTCTGCCTGTTGAGTAAATGTGTTCTTTTTGTCACCCAGGTATGTAAAGTGTGTTTTATGTGCATCTGGGTTTGTACGAAAAATTGTTGCTGCTGATCAATGTTGCCTTTTAGCACTTGATAAATGCCGGAGGCAATATCGAGATGATGTTTTTCGGTAATTTGTAGTTGCGCTATCAATAATTCGGCTGCGGCCGTTGGTGTTTTTACTGATGTATGTGCCACCATATCCAGAATGGAGACATCGCGTTGATGACCTATTCCCGCGATAACAGGCAATGGAAACTGAGCGCAATTCAGCGCCAGGTTGTACGAGTCGAAGCAAGCAAGATCAGTAGTGGCACCACCACCGCGGATAATTACCACCACATCAAACAAATCTGCGTGGTCGTAAATTTTTTCTAATGCTGCAATAATAGAACTTTCGGCCTGATCGCCCTGCATGGTTGCCTGAAAAAGTTTTGTGTAGAAAACAAATCGGGAACTGTCATTCCTGAGCTGATCGCAGAAATCACCATAGCCGGCAGCCGTAGCCGACGAAATTACAGCCAATCGTTGCGGAAGCCGTGGAAAAGGCAATTGCTTATTCATATCTGCAATTCCATCTTCCTCCAGCTGACGTATAATTTTGAGTCGGCGCGCTGCCATTTCGCCGATTGTAAAAGTAGGGTCGATGTCGCGGATATTCAAACTAAAACCGTAAACGCCATGAAACTCCACACTTACTGCCACCAATACACTGAGCCCTGAACGGAGATTTTGTCCCGTGCTACTTTCAAAATAAGGTTTTAGCATTTTGTATGTCGACGACCAAATGGTGGCTTTGGTTTTAGCAAGTAATACATCAGTATTGTTCTCTTTTTCAATTAGCTCGAGATAACAATGTCCATTGTAATTTTCGCGCAACTCGCTTATTTCGGCCCGTATCCATACGGCTGTGTCGAAATTGATTTTTAAAGTTTCCTGAATGCGATTGGTGAGTTCTGAAAGGCTAATGGAATCCATTTTTTTTTATCTGATTGCTATTTTTTGTGTTTGCACTTTTTTGCCTGATGTAACAGTGATAGCATATATGCCTTTCACAAGATGAATTGTAGGGATGAAAGTGCTCTCATTGTTGAATGCGGTACTGCTTACAATGCTCCCATTGCTGCTGTAAACACTGGCTGAGTAGTTTTCGGATGCGGTGTCAATTCGTTTTCTGATGTTGATTTGGTCAGAGTACACGGTAATGTCAACAAGTCTGTCGTTGTCGTCATCTATTTTATCCACAGCGTTGTAAAGAGGCAAATTCATTTCAGCTTGTAAGAAATCAGGAATTCCATATCCCATTTGAGTGGTGGGTGCGTCGTGAAGGTTGCAACTTTGTATCACAGCATTGTAAAATACATCTAAATTTGGCTGCGGATCAAAGCTTTTGTAGCGCTGAAGTAAACAAGCCAGCATTCCAGCCATGATAGGAGAGGAGAAAGAAGTTCCATTGTTTGTAGTTATACTTCCCCACGCCGACAGAACAGATGAAGCAGAACCCATGGCACACAGATCTGGCTTTGTCCTGTTATCGGCACTGGGACCAAACGAACTGAAATAGCTTGGTGCTCCGGTTTGAGTGACTGAACCCACTGTGAAAATTTTTTCTGCATCAGCAGGTGAACCTATGTATCTCCAGGATTTACTTCCATCGTTTCCGGCACTGTTGCAAACTACAATTCCCTTTTGAGCAGCCATTGTAGCCACCCTGCTGGCTCGCGAAACCTTTCCGTTCATATCGGCATAACTGAAGTCCATTGACGGATCGTCAAAGACCGTGTATGCAAGCGAAGAATTAATCACATCTACGCCCACGCTGTCGGCAAACTCAACGCCGGCCACCCAGAAATCGGTTTCGACAAGGTATTCAGTTGGGTCATATTCTGTTCGTATCAGCCAATAAGAGGCATGAGGTGCAGTCCCCACGAACTGATCCTGAAGGTTTGCCGCCATTACCGATAAAACCTGAGCACCATGATAATCCTCGGCAAATACATTATTCCCCGGGAAGATAATGTCTTTTGTTCCCAATAATCGACCTTGCGTACGTAGACTGTCAAATCCTGAATTTACATCCACATTAGCAAATCCGGCATCCAATACGCCTATATGTATGTTTTGTCCTGTAAATCCATTTGAGTGTAAATGGCTTCCGTTCAATTGGTTTATTTGAGTGGTAGCAGTTCCGTAATTAAATTCAGTTGCCTTTGTTTTCTTTCGGGCAGCTTTCGAGATATTTAATTGACCGCTGTACTGAACCCATTTTACAAATGGTAATGCCCTTACTTGCTGCATGAGGCTTGAATCACCGACTAAAACGGTAACGCCATTCATCCATTTGCTACGCGAATGAAGTTTTATTCCGGGAATCGACATTTGGTTGATGTACGAAGGATTGACAGGTAAATCGGTGGAGTCGCAGCTTATTCCAAACGTGTTTCGCCGTTCAATTGCACGGGCCGATAAGTATGCTGAAGGATTGCTTAGTGAGTAGGGTGAATTGTTTTTGTCGCTGAACTGAACATAAAAATAATATTCAGTTTGCGCTGCTGCAGACAGCGTAAATACGATACAAAAAAGAAGTAAACTACAAAAACGTTTTTTCATAACGAACAATGAAGTAATTATCGCAAAAATACAAATTTTATTTATAACACGATTAAAAGCTGCAAAGTTTAAAAAAGATTAAATTATTTAGCTGACAGAACAAGAATTACGAAACTCTCGTATATTTGCGAAAGTTTCGTAATTGAAACATTTGATGACACTTTTAAAAAGAACAGAAAGGGAAAATGAATATGGAAAAACTAACTTATCAGGAACAGGAAATGATGTTGATAATTTTTCAGCAGGGAAAAGGATTTATAAAAGATTTTATTGAAAAAATGGAAGAGCCACGCCCACCTTATACAACGGTGGCTTCAATAGTGAAGAATCTGGAACGGAAAGGATATGTGAAAGCCAAACGTTACGGAAATACTTACGAGTATAGTCCGGTGATGGAGGAAAGCGAATATAAATCGAGATTTATGTCAGGCGTAGTACAAAATTATTTCGAAAATTCATACAAAGAGATGGTGAGCTTTTTTGTGGAAAAACAAAAAATATCAGCCGAAGAATTACAGGAAATTATTCAACTCATCGAAAAGAAATGAATCCAACACTAATTTATCTTCTGAAAGTGAACATTGCGATAGTATTGTTCTACTTATTTTATCGGTTGTTCTTTGCCAACGACACATTTTGGAAAACGCGCCGCGGTTATCTTTTATTCAGCATTGGGCTGTCATTCGTTTATCCGTTTTTCTCTATCGAAAGCTGGTTGCAAAGTCAGCCAACCATGCAAACAATGGTGGCCAATTACGCATTGTTGCAGGAAATAACGATAACCCCCGAAAATCAATCCGTTTTTTTTAGTGTCGAAATGCTGTTATGGACAGTTTATGGATGTGCTGTTGCCGGGCTTTTCGGTCGGTTGATTGTTCAACTGATTTCAATTTTCCGAATAAAGTTTCAGGGAAAACGGGAAACTGTTCAGGGAATAAGTATAGTTGCCATAGAAAAAGAAATCACTCCTTTTTCGTTTTTCAGTACCGTTTATATGAATCCGAAGCTGCACAACGAACATGAAATAAGCCAGATTCTTACCCATGAGCTGACTCATGTAAAACAATTGCACAGTATGGATGTGATGTTGAGCGAATTATTATGTATCGCCTTTTGGTTTAACCCGGCTACCTGGTTGCTCAAACGCGAAATCCGTCAGAATCTTGAATTTTTAGCCGACAACAAGGTGATCAGTTCCGGTTTCGACAGCAAAAGCTATCAATATCATTTACTTCAACTTTCGTATCAATCACCGGAATTAAAACTCACAAATAAATTCAATGTACTACCCTTAAAAAAACGTATTAAAATGATGAATCAACAAAAAACAGAAAAAGCAGGTATACTAAAGTATTTGCTTATTGTTCCTCTCTCGCTGGCACTTGTTTTTACAAGTAATGCCGAATCAATTATCAGTGCTGCAAAATCGGAACTGCAAAGCACGCCAAAAACAACAGCGAAAGCCGCTAATGTGCAGAAAAATGCTAAAGTTGAAAACCAGACCCAATCAAATGTACAAAAAGAACTTGTAATCGTTGGATATGGAGCAACAAAAGAAAAACTTCCAGTAGAAACAACAGCATCTGCTTCGTCGCAGGACGATAAAGTGATTTTTACTGTAGTGGAAAAAATGCCTCAATTTCCGGGTGGCGATCAAGCGCTATTTAAGTATTTGTCCAATAGTGTAAGGTATCCGGTTGAGGCACAGAAATCAGGTATTCAGGGACGTGTGATTTGCCAATATGTAGTGGACGAAAATGGTGAGATTAGTGATGTGTCGGTTGTACGTGGTGTTGATCCTTCTTTGGATCAGGAAGCAGTAAGAGTTATAAAAGCAATGCCCAACTGGATTCCGGGTGAACAAAGAGGGAAAAAGGTATCGGTGAAATACACATTACCGCTTAATTTCAAACTCGATGGTCCGAATGATAAAGAAGCTGCTGAAATGAAACCTGCTTTTGATCCCAGCAATCCACCTTTGATTGTGTTGGATGGCGAAGTACTTCCTGCTAACTTCAATATGTCTTTATTAAAATCCGAACAGATTGAAAAAATTGAAGTGTTGAAAGATGCTTCAGCCACTGCAATCTATGGCGAAAAAGGCAAAAACGGAGTGATAATTATCACCTCCAAAAAGTAACTTTTTTATTGCAATCTAAAAATGAGTGTGTAATTAATTTTTCGCACTCATTTTTGTTTTTTCCGAAACTTATCCATCTAGTCTGCTTATGAAACTATACAATACCATTCTGTTTCTCCTGTTTTTTTGTGCTATCACTGTGGCGCAGGAAAAAGCAATCCATCAGGCCATCAATCGCTACGATTATGAACAGGCAATCCATTTGATAAACAAAGAGAAATACAGCGCTGAGTTGGAGCTTATTAAAGCAAAGTGCTATAAAAATCTGCTTCAATTTGACAAAGCTACAAAAACACTCGAAAAAATTGTGACTGCCGATAGCCTTCATCTTCAGGCATTAAACGAGTTGGCCGATTGCTATCAGTCGGTTGGTAATTACAAAAAGGCAGAAGCAATTTACAACAAATGTATCCGTATTGAACCGGAAAATAAATATTTCAGGTTCAGCCAGATCAACATACTTTATAAATTAAAGGAATGGAAGAGGACGATAGATAAAACAATGGAAGTTCTTAAATCAGATTCAATTCCTGTTTTGTACTCGCTTACCGGTGATTGTTATTGGCAAATCGAAAAAAACGATTCAGCAGTACATTATTATAAGAAAACTTTAGCCCTTGCTCCGGAGGATTATAACACGACCTTCAAACTGGCCAAAATTTATCTTCAGACGCAACGCTACAATGAAATGATCAGTTGCACAAATGATTATATAAGTATCGATTCCACCAATAAAACGATCAATCAATACAATGGAATTGGTTATTGCTTTGTTCAGGAGTTTGAGAAAGCGATTGATCGGCTCAGTAAACTCTATAATGATGGTGATAAATCCTTTACTACAAATTATTTCCTTGGAGCAAGTTATTTTGGCATTCAGGATTATTATCCGGCTTACGAACATCTCACCGAGGCTTATGAGGTGGATTCGACAAATTTAAATCTTCTTTATTACCTGGGCCGCTCGGCTATTTTAAGCGGTAAGTTCCAGAAAGGAACGGCGGCTTTGCAAAAAGGACTCGAAGTTATGACTCCAAAGGATTCAGTTCTTTACAATTATCACAGCACTCTTGCACTTGGCTATTCGCGTTGGAGCAAACATCAGGAAGCGATTCAGCATTATGAAGCCTGTCTGAAATTGAAACCTGAAATAAAAATGACGATGTACAGCATTGCAAGTATTTACGATTATAGTCTTAAAAATCAGAAACAGGCGCTTAAGTATTACAATATGTTTTTGAATACTTTCCCGAAAGAGCCTGAAAAAAGCAAGGATGAACCCAAAAAGGAATTAAACGGAACTTATTATTCGGCGGTGAAAAACCGAATAGAAGAAATAAAAACCGAATCGTTTTTCAAAGAAAAATAAAAAAGGCTGTGCTTGTTGAAGCACAGCCTTTTTGTTGTTCATGTATACGATTTAGTTTTTCACTTTAAAATCAACGCGGCGGTTTTGTTTGCGGCCTTCAGGAGTTGCATTGTCGGCAACAGGTTGAGTTTCGCCATAACCAACGGCACTTAGTCTTGCTGCATTAATGCCTTTATTGACGATGTATTTCTTCACTTCATCAGCACGTTGTTGTGATAAATTCAGGTTGTAATCTTCCGGACCTACGCTGTCGGCATGACCTGCAATTTCTACTTTTGTATATTGCGGATTGTTTGTAAGCACTTTCACAACATTGTTCAGAATAGGATTCGATGCTGGTTTAATCAGCCTGCTGTTTGTTTCGAACTGAATTCCGTACATGGCATCGCCAAAAGCTTTTTTAGCTTCTTCGTTTACAACTACACAGCCATTTGCATCCACTTTAGAGCCGGCAGGAGTGTCAGGACATTTGTCGATATAATCTGCTACGCCATCTTTATCTGTATCAATAGGGCA
>CAYMHE010000028.1:1790-20252 GCA_964390175.1 uncultured Paludibacter sp. | reverse complement strand
CAGGACATTTGTCGATATAATCTGCTACGCCATCTTTATCTGTATCAATAGGGCATCCGTTGGCATCCACCTGAACACGTGCAGGAGTTGCAGGGCATTTATCAAGATAATCGGCTACGCCATCATTATCAGTATCAACCGGACAACCTCTTGTGTCAACTTTTACACCGGCAGGAGTATCAGGACATCTGTCGTCGATATCTGGCACGCCATCTTTGTCCGAATCCAAAGAACAACCATTAGCATCTACTTTTTCGCAAGGAAGTGAGTTTGGACATTTGTCGAGATAATCAGCTACGCCATCTTTATCAGTATCAATAGGGCAACCCTTTTCATCCACTTTCACGCCAACAGGAGTATCGGGACATGCATCATTTTTGTCCGAAACGCCATCGTTATCAGAGTCTTTGTTTTTTCCAAGACTAAACACAACTCCGAAAAGGTGAGCTCCAAAAGCATCGTTACGGCCGGCTTCCGACTTGTCGCGGTTATCGCCACTTGTGAAATTGTAATTATACTGATACTGCAAAGCGAATCCATCGGTGATCTGGTATTTTAAACCAAAGCCTAACGGTAATACGAAGTCAACACCATCATATTCGGCCTGAGCAGGATAGTCTTTCACTTCGCCATAGCTTGCTAAGCCTAACCCTACAGATAAAAATGGTGACCATTTCGAATCTTTGTTGATGATGTAGCCGTTGTTTAATTTGTAATGAGCAAACAATGATGGCTCAAATTTAGTGGCAATGAATTTTTCGCTGTATTTATGGTAAATGCCATACAGACCGTAATTAACTCCTAAACCTAAATCAAATGAGGGATTTAAGTAATAGTTTAATGTTGCACCACCACCCCAATAGCCAAGAATATACTGTGAAAAAGTGAAATCGGTTAACGCATTTCCACCCAAGTCACCAGCGTATTTTGTACTAATACCATTCAGGCCAATGGCAAATTTTCTATCGGCAGTTTGTGCAAAACTAAATTGCATACATACCAGTAGAATGACGATAGAAAGACTTTTTTGTTTCATAATCGAATTAATTTAAAATGTTAGTTTCGAGTTTTATTGAAATTAAATATTTTGTTTTATAAAAATACACTCATTTTACAATTGCAAAGATAACAATAAAAACTAATAAATGTTTCGAAAGCGCCATTTTTTACTTAAAAAACACAAGATGCATTATAATGATTTTTATAATAGACTAATTTATAATTCAAAAAACACTTTCAAATAATTCTGTTCCGAATAAAGATGCTATTTGATTTTTATTATAATGCGTTTTGCAATTTCAAGCGCTGTTGTAATTGTTTTTAAATCAGTATTGAGGCTGCCATCTTTGCCTGAGTAATGGCTATGTCCTAAAGGGATCATTGTATATTCAAGTCCGGGCTTTGTAGTGTCGATATCTACACTATACACCAATGCCGGCTGGCTCGACGTTTTATATTCCTTATCATCCGGAAATTTTGCATTGTGCCAGTAGTCATTCCAGTCCCATGATTGATTGAGTTCCAGCATTATTTTGTATTTACCTACTAAAGGTTTTTCTGTTATAATATTCAGAATGAATGAGGCTTGAGGCGTAGCTCCGGTATAAGCATCAACTTCGGGTTGCCGGGGTGTAGGCATGTAGGTGCCATATTCATTTTTTATTCCCCGGTTGTGCGCCCAGAAGGGAAGGCTGGCAGGACGTTGAATTTCACCCGGCATCCATCGTCCGGTTTTGTTGTTTCCTCTTTCGAAATAGCCCTTTGCAATGCTTTTTGAAATGTAAAGGGTTTGAATGAAATTGCCTTTTTCGTCGGCAAGCCATACAGCAAAAAGAGGATGATTGTGTTGTTTCCCACGTTCGAACTGAAGTGTGATTGAACTTCCGTTATTGTTTGCTCCGAGTTGAAGTTCGGTAAATGCTTCCGGTTTTTTCTTAGCTGATGCTGCGATAGCAAAGACAAACAGTACAGCCAATAATATTTTAGTTTTCATATGGTAATTCATTATAAAATTATATATCATTTTGTGTTGAGAACGCTTTGATCAGATTTTGATAATTAATCCGATCGTAGGTAATACTGTTCCGCTGTAAGTTTCAATAATGCGTAAACCCTGTTTTGATGCATCTCCGTTTGGATCGGCCAGAATTACTCCGTTTACATCTTTGTTTGTATAGATAGGAGCTTTCTCGCTTTGGAAGTTATACGCATTCTGAATATCGGCATACAAATTTAATGCCCATTTCTTAAAGAAGAACTCTTTGTCAATTCTTATATCCAGTTGATGATTGCTGGATAGGCGATTAGCATTGAAATTTTCGTAATCCAAATAAGGCTGGTTGGTGATGTTCCAGGCTGCACGGTTGGTCGACAATGCTTCGTCGATAGGAGAATAAGGAGCTCCGCCCACAAAACGCCAGCGTGTTGCAATGTTCCAGCTGTTTCTGAATTTGTAGCTTGCAATTAAATTAAGTAAGTGTTTTGTGTCCCACGAAGATGGACGATAGACACCATTTTTATCGGTAAATTCGCTGCGGAAATAGGTGTAAGTCGAAGTAAGATTCAAATTGTTCCATTCCATAATTTTGTAAAGCACTTCAAAACCATAAGCACGTCCTTTACCAGTTGAAATAATTTCCTCATCTCCAATTTGCCCGTAATCGGCACCCTGACTTGCAATGCTTATTCCCTCGCGAACCGACAAAGGGTAATTGCTGTATTGTTTGTAGAAACCTTCAATCGTCATTCGCATTTTATCTTTGGGGCGGAATTCAAAGCCCATAATCAGCTGATTAGAAGTTATGTATTTCAGGCTTTCGTTTTTGTTTACGAGTGGTCCACCTGTAGTTTCGCGGTAACCCATTGTTGTATATGCGGGTTGAGCTGCATAACGTCCAATGTTAGCGTTGAAGTCCAGGCGTTCTGAAATCATATACGAAGCAGATAAACGTGGAGAAAACTGATTCAGTGGATTTTTCATATTTTCGTTGAAATTATTCCCAACGAAACTCACACCCAGCGAAAGTTTAAGTCTGTCTTCCAGGTATTCATCTGAAGCCTGAGCAAAAGCCTGATAGCCAAATAAATTTAATTCGGTGCTGTAATTCAGCTCATTCACTGTGTTGTTGTAAAACAGCCTGCGGTAGGTATCGTTTGTATAGTGTGAGTAGCGAACACCGGCGCCTATTTTCAGTTTCACGGGCAGGTAAGGATAATCCCGTTCGAAACGCAGTTTGTTTTCAGCTTCGTCCGAAGTATAATCGGATGTTTTGGGCTTTGTGTCGTCGTTGTTTTCGAATTTGTAATTGCTGTTGCGCAACATATTGCGGCTCAACACCCAATTGTCGATGAATCCCTCACCAAAATGTTTGTACACGGCACCCACCGTATAGTTCCATTGTTTGTAGATGGGCAGATACGAAAGCAGGTATCTCTGAGCTTCCGTTCCTGTTTGTTGCAGTTCGGTGTTGAGGGTCAGATTATCGATGGCGCCAATGCCAATGAATGTAATTTCATTTTTCTTGTTGATTTCATATTTGTATTTCAATTGGAAATCGTTGTAAGTGGGCAGGAAAGGAAGCCCGATAAACTTGAAAAGATATTGTAAGTACGACTGGCGGGCCGAAACAATAAAAGTAGATTTAGGGCTTAACGGTCCATCTATTGTAAGCGCGGCATCCGAAGCTCCCACCGATAGTTTGGAGTGAACACGGTCTTTACTTCCATCTTTCTGGCGGATTTCCATTACCGAACTCAATGCATTGGTACGATTGGCAGGAAAAGCTCCGGTGTAGAAATTTATTTCGCGTACAAAGTCAGGGTTGATAACGCCAATGGCACCACCCGACGATCCCTGTGTTGCAAAGTGATTGATGACGGGAATTTCAACGCCATCGAGATAAAATACATTTTCGGAAGGACCACCACCACGAACAATCAAATCGTTTCGGTTAGGATCGGTAGCCCCCACACCAGGCAAAGCCTGTACTACCTTTGAAACATCGCGGTTGGCACCTGCACTTTTTTCAATTTCCTGAACGCCGATTGAAAGTACCGAAATAGGACTTTCGATGCGTTTAAGGTTCAGGTTTTGACGTACAACCACTTCTTTGATTTGTAATGCAGATTCCGTGACAGGGATATCAACAAAAGTAGTTTGGTTTCCCTGTACCTGAATTTCGGGTGAAACAGCAGTTTCGAATCCAACGAAACTTACAACAAGCCGATAGAATCCGGGAGTTATGCCTGTAAAAATAGACATTATTTCGATTAATATTATATATCGCTGTTATTCAGTGTGATTCTCAAATTATGCAGTCCACATGCAAGTTCCATGACTAAATCGTCAAAACCAAACTTGTGGCATTTAAAGCGATCTTTGACAATACGACATCTTTTTACGCCACCAATGGCATGTTCTGCCAGCACTCTGAAAGAAGAAATAGAACGATTTGATTCCTTCTGTTCATCTGAAAGTTCACTACCTTTTGGTTTCTTTGTGGGCATCATTACTTTTACATTCTCAGGATTATGTCCTAAGAAACCTGTATCTTGCCACAATGTAATACCCGACGGGAAATGAATCGGCTGATTATCGCATATCTTTTTATCGTGCATACTGCCTTCACAAGTCCTACTAAGCCATAATATCCGTCTTTCGGGTGTGGATAATACGTTATTTTTGAGGTTATGAGTTTTTTTTACCACTATAGCAAGCCTTTTGAAGGTCGCTTGCCTGCGGTCGCTGAATTGGACGTTCAACACCATCGATAAGTACATCTTCACATGATTTCAAAACATGCTTTATTCGATACTCATTACGCTCAGGTAGTTCACCTAAACCCTTTAAAGTCTTACGCAAAAGACCGGCCATTAAGTGAATCAATAAATTGGCTTGTGATTGAGTCATCCCAAAACTTGCTGCATGATGCTCTTGCAAAGGATTGGTTTTTAGATAAATCAACAAAAACATTAGCTTGTCAGCCAGCTTCGGTAGAACTGTATCTTTTCTTGCAAATGTTCGCCGCTGCCGAAGCTTTCCATCTAAGGTAAAATGGTCATTGTACTCATCCCATTCTGCTTTAAAATGTGGAAGCAAAAAGTTGAAATCTTCTAAAGTCAAACCTGTTATACTCACAAACTGAACTGGTCGAGTTTTAATCTTGTCGTATTGTATCATTCATATAAGTTAAAAATATGAATAGTAAACGTAAAATTGAAATAAATATTGTTGAAGTTCAAACATATAAGATATTAATCCAAATAAACTCTAATATAATTGCCGTCAAGGTCGGAAGTGGAACCTATAGTAGTTCCCTGAACCAGAATGTTGGCAAATTCGATGGGCTCATTTGTTTTGGCATTAAAAACACGCCCTTTTATTGTTCCTTTCTGTGCAAAGGCCAGCAATGGCAAGGCAAGGATGAATGTCAGAATTAGTACTTTCTTCATTATATATTCACTTTAAAATATTTTAGTTTATTTTTGTACTATTGTAAACACGAATAATACAGTTTTGTTCTAATTGCAATAAAAAAAAGTAAATATTTTTCTTGTTTCTGCTGCATCAGCACAGCACAACCATTTAAACCGCAATGCAACAAATGATTGCCCGTTAAAGGTCTTGTGTTTAGGCCTCCTTTTTGTTGATAGCGTCAAAAAGCGGAACTAAATAGCCATTTTCGCAGCGGCAAAGCAAGCAGATGTTTCCAACAGGTTTTCCACTTTGCCATTCGGCCTGAAGCGGAAGTCCATTGTAAAAAATTTTGTCAAGAAAAGCGTTGCCCACTTTGAAAAGAAAATCATAATCCTGCGTTTCGAAGGTCAAAAGTTGCAGATCGAAGTTTTCTGAATCAAATTCGCATTTATAAACAGCCTCTTCGGCGCATTCGGTACGAAGATACAGCGCCCTGTCCACTATAACCGGGCAAAAGCTTTTCTGAGCGTGAACGGAGGGCGCTGGTATTTTGCCCGAATACAGTGTTTTATCGTCCACTTTTACTTCAATGTTGTTGATGTATTGCATTAATAGCTGCGATTTGTGTATCAGATCATTATAATGATAGAATTCCTCCCAGTTCTTCATTATCGTGGGGTCGGTAGGCATGTAATTTCCTAAAACCAGTTCGGCAGCTATGCCCGAAAGTTGAATTGTAATGTGCGACATAATATGAGTTTATTGATGCAAATATACAAAAAAAGGATACAGGAATGAATGACAACAATGGCAATGAATGATTAAATTCAGCATTATGAACCGACTGAATAGCCAAGGTGAATGCAGATGCTTTTAATGAAAAAGAGTGCCGGAGTAAAGAAAAGCCGTCCGAACTGCAAGTGTAGTTCGGACGGCTTTTTATGGTAGGTATAATAAATTAACGCAATAAGATCATCTGGTTTATCAGGATTGCCTGATAAACTCTTAGCTGTGAAAACAGATCAATAGATGTTTACAGAACAGATTTATACTTTCTTGACGCGAACGGCATTCAGCCCTTTTCGTCCCTGTTCGAGCTCGAAGGTAACTGCATCTCCTTCTTTGATTGTACCAGTTACGCCGTTGATGTGTACGAAGTATTTTTCCTGTGTACCATTCTCTTTAATAAATCCGAATCCTTTTGAATCGTCAAAGAAATCAACGCGACCGTTGCGTACAGCCGGAAGTTCTTCTTCTACTCTGCGTGAAACACCAATTTCGATGGTCGAAGCATCAATTTTTTGTTTTTTTGATGGATCTGGCGGTGTATTTGATAAATTTCCGTTTTCGTCAACATAGGCAATCATGTTGTCGAATCCACTTTCCGAAGGGTTCGATTTACGTTCCTCTTTTTTCTGTAGTTTTTCTTTTCTTTTTTTTAAACGTTTTTTCTCGTTTTCCTGTTTGATAAATGAGTTTTGAGATTTTGCCATTAAAATTTATATAATTTAAATATGATGTCGGTATCGTTCGTAGGGAACAAGGAGTGAAAGTTATATGCTGCGGAATGTGAATAATGACTTGCTATAACCTGTTCGATGCAAATAGAAAGATGGCTCAACGTTAGGACAATTTTAAGTCCTTGTGCAAAGATACGAAAAAAAATTGACATTATTTTTTATATTTCCTCAAGTCATTAAAATTTAGTGCGAAAGCTTTGACTTTTGCATGACTGAATAACTGAATAATTGAATAACTGAATAATTGATGAAGGGCAGATAGAAAAGGGTGGAGACCGGAGAAGTGATTTAATATTTCTGCAGTTTCCACCCTTTGGTCTTTTTTCTTTTTTTCTGAATGCGGTATACGCTATCCGATGTTTTTATTTAAGCTCTGCCTTTTCCTTTTTAGGGAAAATAAGCGATATCACTATCGATACAATCAGAATTCCCAATATCGTAAACAATGAATAAATAATTGGAATTTTATAAAAACCTACAATCACCATTTTTACACCTACAAATACAAGAATGGCAGATAAACCATATTTGAGATAGTAGAAGTATTTAGTGATACCGGCCAATGCAAAATACAATGCCCTTAAGCCCAATATCGCAAACACATTAGAGGTGAATATTATAAATGTGTCGTTTGAAACAGCGAGTATTGCTGGAATGGAATCGACTGCAAATATCAAGTCGGTAAATTCCACAACGAGTAAAACTACAAATAAAGGAGTTGCAAAAGTTTTTGCGTTTATTTTTACGAAAAACTTGCCTTCGTGCATTTTTTCGGTCACCGGAAAAAATCTTTTGAATAGTTTAACCAGTATGTTTTTATCCGGTTCAATTTTTTCGTCTTTATGAAAGAGCATTTTAATGCCGGTGTAAACAAGAAAGCCTCCAAACACATAAATAATCCAATGAAATTTGCTGATAAGTGCCACGCCGGCAAAAATAAAGATGGCTCTCAGAACGAGTGCTCCCAATATACCCCAAAACAATACTTTGTGCTGATATTTTGGTTTTACATCGAAGAAAGTGAAAAGCATAATGAAAACAAATAAGTTATCAATGCTTAACGATTTCTCGATTAAGTATCCGGTGAGAAATTCAAAAGCTTTTTCTTTTCCCATAAAGTAATAAATACCGTAGTTGAAAATAAGGGCAAGTGAAATCCATACAGCACTCCAGATAAGTGCTTCTTTGATTTTTACCTCGTGAGATTTTCGATGAAAAACACCAAGGTCGAAAACCAATAACAAAATAATAAATGCGATAAACGCTATCCAAACATTCGTGTCGATAACCATAATTTAAGTAATTGTAATATAAATGATTTGATAATTATAAAAAACTGATTTAATGAAAAAAAGTTCACGAGATTAAATTCCTATCTCATGAAATATACGTTTAAAAGCCATTCTGAAGGTTGAAAAGAACAGTGTGAAATAAACCAATGACCCAACGTTAGAAATATGACCAAGCACAATTATAATTCCATCTTTCTGAAGAATTCCAATCGACAGAAATAGAATTCCAATGGCTGGGAGCGCGTTGCTGAAGGGAACAAATCCAAGAGGCAACATTAATAACAAGGCTGCACATAAAATTGAAAAGCTATTGATGATGTTTGCCGTTTTGTTACATATCAGCCAGTTAAATCGATGTGGTTTGCTTATTTTTTCTAACAATCGAAACCATTTTAGGCCTTTATGGAGTGTAGTTTTTAATTTGTCGGCAGGGATTTGCTTCCTTTTCATAATCTTTGGTAACCAAAGTTCCTTTTCAATGATCCTGCTATAAGCGATAAAGAAAATAATAGCTCCGAATACTGTGCTGAAACCTGGAATCGATACCGGTATTAAAAAAATAATAGTAAGTAATGCTGTGAACAACAACATGCCTTCTTTCCCTAATAAAATTATAATTTCGGATAACCCGATATATTTGTTCGGAATTTTTTCAATAATGCTAAGCACTTTGTTGTTCAGCGATTCATGTAATCCGGAATGCTGAGCAGACTCATTGCACCGATTGTTTGTATTGTCGTTGATACTTTTCTTCATATTGTGTTTGTGTGAATTAACTCACTGTTTTCGGTTAAAACCCGATATTCTGTTCTTCAAAACATAATAAACAGCTACAAAGAAATAAAGTTGAGTGATGATTTGTTTGTTGTAATCATCAGACAAATAAACTTTGTCTCCCATAACTATTTATGTAAATACTGACGACTGTGTCCGATTATTTTGTTTTTTCACGCAAAATAATTGGTCTCATCCGTAGCAGCTTGCTTTACAAAACCATATGAAATGGTCTTATTGTGTTTAAAATAAGTAAATTAATTCAATCTGGGCGGTTGCCAAATGGAAGCGGAAAGTTGTAAAGGGATATAAAGGTGTTTGTCAAATCCTATGTTGGTTTGATAATTGAAAATACAATTAATTGTGAGTTCTTTTTTGGTCATCTGGATATCTTCCAAAAAATCCGACTCAGAAAATCCTTGAAATGTGGTTGTGCTTTCGGTTGTTGTAAGTTCTTGTTTGTGTGTTTGTTGGGGGTGTGCGAAAAAGAACACAGTAACACAATAGAATGAAACAATCACCAACAGAAAGGTGAAATGGTTGAATGTTTTTTTTGCTGCGTTCATTTGAGTGCAAATATAGTGTTTATTCTTAAGCTATTTGATTGACGTATAATAATTTTAAATTTTTTTATTGCTGTTTTATAATGTCAAAGGTTGAGGGTTTAATGTCAAGGGCCTAATGTCAAAAAGCTATGGAGATTGATGATCTAAGCTCACTGTTCTTTTGTCTTTGTTCTTTGCCAGCAATGGTTGACCTTTTAATGGAAAAAAGAAAGTATTCTAACGATCGGGATATGATGACTCACAACAATTAAATTCAATGGTTGTGAGCCTCAGATGGATATTTATAAAAAACCGATTTAATGGATATGAAAGCTTGTTTTGGATCAATGATTTTGAGGAAAATATTATTTTAATTGTTGTGATTTGTGTTTTCTTTATCTGTTAAAACGGATAACCAATGGCGATATTCAGCATAAGGTTTTCGCGTCGCCAGGTGGCATCGGTAAAGTCGATGTCACTTGTCGCCCAGCGTTGATTGGTGGGCCATGGCTTGCGCAGGGGAATTGCCAGATCGAAACGCAATACGAAAAACGAAACGTCGACTCTTAAACCAGCTCCGGCACCTACTGCCAATTCGTTCATAAAGCTTGAAAACCGGAAAGGAGTACCTATATCGGATGGATTTGATTTTTGCAGCCAAACATTTCCGGCATCCACAAACAAAGCACCTTTGAAATACTTATAAATATTAAACCTGTATTCGGCATTGGCTTCCAGTTTTATATCACCTCCCGATTGTAAATATCTGTTGATGTTTTGTTGATGATAAGTACCCGGACCGAGAGAATTGATTTGAAAAGCACGAATACTGTTAGGACCACCACTGAAAAATTGTTTGCTATAGGGCAATACAGATGAGTTTCCGTAGGATCGCGCCACACCGGCAAAAGCACGGAACGCTAATTTATCCTTATCGCTTAAATTCAATGTAGCACGGCCATCGACACTTAATTTGGCATATTGTGAATATACCGACCCGATTACTTTTAAGGGTTGTTCGGGAGATGCTTTAGCGCCACCTATTAATCTGGCCAGCGAAAGTGCATTCCCTGCGGTTTCTACATTTAAATTGATATAATACTGTATTCTTTTTCCGGGGATAAGTTGCTCGTTGTACGTAAATGAATAGTTGGCGCCGGCAATGAACTGTTCTTCGTAACTTTTTTCCAATAACGGGTTTGAAAGCATGAGTGTATCGAACTGAGCGGATCGGTTCCCTATAGAAGTGTAGCTGATATTGACCGGATTAATTTCATGTTCGTTTTTGACGTTGTTTTTCCACTTAAAACCGTACCCGAACTTAAAAGTATTCATGTCGAAGTAGTTGACTCTGTTCATATAGTTGTACGAAAGTACAAAACGGGTCTTGGGGACATACAGACTATTGGTTGGTTTCAGTTTAAACGGCACAATGAAACGTGGAAAGGTGAGTTCGATGTCGGGATTCCAGGAGTAGGAAAATAAATTCTCCGCCATTCGTGTCAATTGAGCTTCGAACGTGCCGGCCATGTTTAAACTCAATAGTTCGGCGCCTTTAAAAGTGTTTCTGTTCAGTACGCTCAGGTTTAACTGAGGTCCCGAATATTTGTTCGATTTTGTAACAAGATCCAGTTCGGCCCTGAAGGTGTACTTCGACATGGGTGTCATTAGTGCAGTCACATCCAACAAACCCGGTGCGTTATTGGCGCTCTCATCAAATTTCACCTGAACAAATTTAAAATTGCCTATCGACATCAAACGGTTCAGGGTGATGGCATGATTCTGACGCGAATAGGTTTCGTTTTTTCGAAGATAAACCGATTTTAAAATCACTTCCGGTTTTATTTTCATATCTCTTTCGTTGCCAATAAAAATGTTGTCACCAATCATTATGGTGTCATTCGCCCTTGCTGTTCTTCTTTCGTTCAGCGAATAGTTCTGATCGATAGATACATTTCCGATTTTATAGGCGATCAGCGCATTTTCAGGAATACTATCTTTCAGCGTAAGCCTGAACGAAATGCTGTGTTTTATTGTAGAAGTATCGGCTTTGAAAAGCAGATAGTCAGGATTAAAATAGAAATATCCTTTGTCTTTTAATAAAGCATCGATGCGCAAGCGTTCGGTTTGTAGTACTTCAAGGTTGTAATTCTCTCCCTTTTTTATCAGTGAATTTTCTTTATCGGCCAAAATATGATGGCTTATGCTGTCGTCGCGCACATCATATACAAGACTATCGACTGTATAAGGTTTGTGAATGTAGCTGCTGTAAATAATGTGGGCAGTTCGTTCCTTTTCTACAATCCTGAATTGTGTATGGCTGTTGAAAATCCCGAGATTGAAAAGTTTGGCATCGATTACAGCGGCTGTGACAGATGGTTTTATCTGACTTATCAATACAGGAGCATCTCCGTTTTTACGCATCCATTTTTTAAGTTTACTTTGCGGGTTTTCGCCGGCAGCCATGTACAACCACAGTTGTGGACGCATGCCGAAATAGCTTTTGTTTGGTTCGGGACGGAATGATTGCTGTGCCGCTTCTTTCAGGAGGCGTTTGTTTACTTTATCTGTGGTTTTAAATTGAATTGAAGCACCTGTATAAAGTTTTTCGTCCTTTGGCAGATGTTGTGTTCCGCTGCAAGCCGTCAGGAGTCCGAAAGAAAGTAGCAATCCCCACAGTTTACAAGCTGAAAGGAAAGAGTTTTTGATTCCCAATGAGAAATCAAAGCTATTTTCGATTTGTATTTTCGACTGAAATTTCATATTTGCGGATGTTTCAATGTAAATGTTTATTTTTCTTTCGTTGTGGTTTCGCGCTTGCTTCTGTTTAACTTTCGTTGTTCCCGCATCCCTTTCCGCGATTTAAAGAAGTTTTTCCAGTTGTTGAAGTCGCGCACCAAAACAAATCCTATCCCTGTTTCAATCAGCTGTCCATCAATGGCTCCTTCGTATTGGTTGTGTCTGAAACCTTTGAGCCTGTATCGTCCGTCCTTTGAAAGTTTGTATTCCACTTTTACATCTCCGGTAATGTTGCTTGCCGAATTTTGTTTCGCCGCTTCGCCTTCCACATCAACCGCTCCACCCACTTCAACAGATAAACGGTCGTTGAAAAGTTGTTTTTTTAATCCGATTTCTACTTTTGTTCTGCCTTGTGCCTGTCCGGACTGATAATCATCGAAGGATTGAATGTCGAAATTGAGTTCAACGCCTTTTACAAATTTAGAACTTAGCTGATTCAGCTGTGCCGATAAAAAATTACTTACAGTGGAACGGATAAGCGATGAAGTGCCACCTGAAGCTGTTTCCAAAGGATTTTCCTGTACGAATCGGCCCAATACCAATAAGGCAAATACCTGTTTGTTTAATAAAGATGGATCTTCGTTCAGTAAAATCAATTTTTGATTCACAGCGCCATTTAAAATTCCTTTATCCTCGGGGGCAAGTTGAATTTCAAAACTAATTTCGGGTCTCAGAATTGCTCCCCGCAATTTAAGCATCACCATAAAAGGATACATTTGTTTATAGCTGGCTTTTTCCGCTTCTGTATATCCTTCCACTTTGAATTGCTCGCTTACAAGATCGTAAGGAGCAGCTTTTACCGTATAAATTGCATTTATATTAATTGCTGCGTCCAGGGGATCGCCGTTCCAGATAATTGTACTTCCCGGATTGATATCGAACTTTCTTTTGATCACCGATTCTAATGAAATAAGATAGCTACCGTCGTTAAGATTGTAAGCACCGGTAAGGCTCATTTTCCCGCTGCGATCCATAGTGAAACTCAAAGCGGCTTCACCTCTAACCACCAAAGAATCGGAAGAAGCAGGATCCATCAGCAACCGGAGCGTTGCTTCCTTGTCCACTTCGATAATGGAAGATAAATCGAAACCAGTCATCCCCGTTTTTTTGATTATTTTTTTATCCGTTCGATCCAATATCGAATTCATATTTTGTTGGCTGTTAAATTCAACAACATCTTCTCCTTTGTCGGTGGTGAGTTCGTCTTCGGGAACTGCAAAAGTAAAATTCGAGCCTTTCTTCATCTTCAACCTTGCATTCAGCACCGGCAAGGACATTGGCCCTTTGATGTCAATGTTACTATCAATAATCATGCGCCCGTAAAACTCTTTATTGTCCTTTTCGGTGGTGTTGAAGAGTAAAAAATCTTTTGTTTTTACTTTTAAATCAAAGTTAAAGTCGGAGAACTGTTTCATATTTACAGCTCCATCGATGGTAGCTTTGTGCTGATTGATGTCCGCCAGCGTAAAGTTGTTCATGTAAATTCCATCTGTTTTCAGTTCAATGGTTTCGTGCTTTAATTCAAGCCGGTTGTTCAGATAGGCCGGTTTCAGAAAAGCATTGTTGAAAGTAAGCGCCCCTTTTATCTCAGGAACTGTTGTGCTGCCTGTGATGGAGAAGTTACCGTTTACAAATCCTGATGCTTCGCTGATTTGTCCCATCGAAAAAGCTTCCACTGTTTTCATCGACAGCGATTGAATGTCGGCATTTATGTTCAGTGAATTTTCGCCACCATTCGGAACGAAAAATCCTTTTGCATTCAGTTGGTTGTCGGCGCCCGAAAGTGTTGCCAGCAGATCGAACCGTTTGGTGGTGGGATTTTGAGCATTTAAGGTCAGGTTACCTATGGGTTTATTGAAAATATACAGATTGTCGATGCCCGCATCAGCAATGATACCGTAAGCGTTGTTCACTCTTTTCAGCAGTACATTTCCGTTTGCATCCCCTTTCAGCAAACTGCTGTCTTTTTCTATAATTTGCGAAAGATCTTCCAGTTTAAAGTTTTTGATGTTGATGTTCACATCATCATTCATCTTGTTGTTGACCGAAGCTATGTTCACCTGACTATTCCCATTGTTCATAAAAAGATGATGGATCATAAAGCCCGATTTTCCTATCTCGATGGCGTTATCGGCAGCAATCTCCCATCGTTTATTCATAAGATAAAATCCTTCGGGATCGAATTTTAACAGGTAGTTCGTTTTTTCTTTTGTAAGGGCCGTGAGTATCTGTAATTTTTTATTTCCTTCCTTATCGATGGACGACAAGCCGGCTGTGATTGTTTTATCAGCGATTCTTCCTTTCAGCAAAGGAGATTCAAAATTGATTTGAGCAGTGGAAATACCTGCGCCCGAGAGTTTATAATCCAGTGCAGTGCTATCGGAACTTACGTCCAGTTCAAGGTCGTTTATTTCGGTTGTTCCATAAAGAATATGCTTCATTATGGCATTAAACTTCAGTTCTTTCTTCTGATTGTCGAAGCTTCCGGTGATAAGGCCGGGATCAAATTCCTTTAATTCGGGCAAAAGTACTTCGGACAAAATTGGATGGTTGTGGAGCTGAATTTCAAAGTTAAACTTCGAAGTATCGCCGGCCAACACCTGCGTTTTTTTGGCGCTGAACGGGAAATAATTGTTCAAAAATGCTGTAAGCACAGTGGGTAGGGTGGTAGGCGATATATTTCCATTGAACCTGAGTCCCAACAGTGCACTTCTGAAGTCAAAATCGCTTTTGTCGACCTGATTTACCGAAGCCAGCATCACTGAATCGAGTTGGTATTTTTTACCGTTATGTGTCACGATAAGGTTGTTGATACCGGCAGTTCCGTTCATTGTATTCAGGGTTCCTCCTTCCATATCGGCAGTGGCATCCATGGCAAAACGTATGTCCCGTTCCGTCAATTTCAGTTGCTGAAGATCGACACCCTCCACATTTAGATGGAATTTATATTTTTCCTGACGAGGCGTCATGTTCACAAGTCCATCCAACACGAAGACGGCGTTTTTATCTTTTAAATTTATTTTTCCTGCATAAGCTTGTCCGTTTGCCGTTCCATTTACAGTCAGGTTGTGGTACAAATACTGATTCAGGTAGATTTGCGACACATCAGCCGATATTTTCGCCTTCATTGTTTTTGTGTCCAGTCCCTGTCCACTCACAAGCGCCGTCAGCGATACAGGTCCGTACATCTTATTGTTTTTAAGCAACCGGCCCATGTCGAAATCAAGCATATCGAGGTCGGCTCTGAAGTTTTCATTTGCATCGACGGTTGCCAATACTTTTGCTCCTCCGAAAGTGCTACCGGCATTTATCGTTGTTTCAAATGCATTCATTTTTCCTTTGAAATTGATCAACAACAGGATGTCGTCCGGAATCTGCACGGATGCAGGAACAGATTTCCCGGCTATCATTTCAATGTCCTGTCGGCCCGAAACGAGTTTCAGGTTAGGAAAATCAAAATATGCAGTCTTGAATCCGGGCAAGCCAATGATGCTGAAATCGGTACGCAGTATAGTTTTATTGCCGGTGCGTACAATCATGTTTTTGCCTTTCAGATGATTGACGCGGCCATTGATTTGTCCCGAAATGAAAGTTGTATTCCTTGTATTATTAAAGAACTCCATTTCCTTTAGTTGCGGACTGAAATAGAGCAGGTCGGCATTTTTAAAACTTGCTTTCTTCAGGTTGATATTCAGTTGTAACAAAGCCAGTGATGTGGCAAGCGATTGTAATGATTGATATTGAAGGTTGAAATTGCCTTCGAGCGATGAGTTGGATGTGCCGGCTTTTACATTGCTTGCAGTGATTGAATTACGATCCATGCTGAATGCTGTTTCGAATTTTGTTATTGCAAAATTGTTTTGATCCACGGCGCTCAATTGCTCTATTGTAGCTTTGGTGAGATTCGAACTGTAAAACAGATCTTCGGCCAAAAGATTTAAGCGCTGAAACTGAATGAAATCGGGATCGAAGGCATTTTTCAGCGCCGGTTTATTTCCCACTTTATAGGTGATGGCGTTATCGTTGAATTCAATTTGCTTTACAGTGACTTTCCAGGCGTTCTCAACCATTTGCGGCACTTGTACGGTTGTGTCGACAGGCGTTGTGGTGTCGGCAGTGAAATAACGTACATCACTTTTCGAAATATAAATTTTATCCAGCTCAACTATTTTATTTTCGAGGTCCACTGTTCCGTTTTTTAGATCGAAACGATGAATGGCCGCTAGTATTTTTTGTTGGCTTACGGCATCGCTGTAGGTGATTGAAGAATTGTTGATGCGGATGTTCGAAGCAGTGATCTTTGGTAGTATGCCTGAAGATGCTTCCTCTTGTTGATTGGATGCTTTTGTTGTCTGCACATCGGCTTTCAACTGTTCGATCAGTAGATTGTCCAGTTTATACACCGAATTTTGCAGATCCAGCGTATTCATTTTGAGATCAGCATTTCCGAGTTGTGCAGCCGCCTTCATGCCTCCGAATTCATCATTGTAACGAAGGCGTATTTGTTTCAGACTCACTTTATCGACAGAAAAAGTCCAGGCAGCCGGTTCTTTTGTGTCCTCCGGTTTTTGCTGAACAGAGTCGGCAAAGGCAGTAAGCAGAAAGTTATAGTTGAAAAGTGAATCTGTTTTTGTGTTGTAAAGATTCACATATGCTTTTGTGAGTGCCAGGGAATTAATCGTTATCTTATTGGCAATTAAATCGTAAAGAACGATATTTAATTTTATTTTGTCGACATAAATAAGGGTGTCTTTTCTTGTGTCGCCGAGATAAAGCCCTTCGAGCACTACCGATTTAGGAAAGGCTATGCTTACATTTTTTATTTCGACGCGTGTGTGGGTTTTGTCGCTTACAAAAGAAGTTGCAGCACGTACAATTTTAGTCTGAACGGCAGGGATCTGAATAAGCAACGCTGTGATGATAAATAAAAGTACGAGACTTATTATCAACCACATTGTCACTTTCAGCGTTTTTTTTAAATATGAAAACACTTTTTTCATTCAGCTGTTTTTTTATCTTTTTGTAGGGTAATATATTATAAACAAATGTATGGACCAATTGTTAAGCAAGCATCGTTAATTATTTCGTGTTACAAACGAAACAATTAACGACAGGAATGCCAAAGCCACCAGCGTATGTACAAAAAATCATATGTAGCGGCACATAATCGCAACTTTCAATTGTCGGGGTCGGTTGTGGAGAAAAGTCCTCAGTCTTTTTTGAAATTTGCAATAAAGTCCTTGATGGCTTTATTAAAACCTTCCAGGTCGTTCCTGAATTCATTTTTAAAATCCTCCCATTTATCCTCTCCTTCTTCTTTGAACTCTTCCAGTTTCGCGAGCAAAAGTGTTTTCGAATGTTCGAGTCGGCTTATTTCATCTTTATATACTCCGCCTGCTTCGTCGGCGGCATTCAATGTCTTTGCTTTTATTTCGGCTACCCTGCTGTCGATCTCATTGATCTTTACGATAGATTCGGCTTTGAAATTCTCAATTGTTTTCTCCAGTGCCTTGCTGAAATCATTTCCTGCATCCATAATGTTTTCTTTTGCTTTTTTTAGTTTTACTTTTCCTGCATTTGCATAGTCAGAGCTATTTTTCTGTCCTGCAAAGCCTATTACTGTCAGGTGTTTTATTTTAGGTTGATCCGGCATAATATTTTTGTTTTTAGTTGGATGTTTTATCTTCTTTCATCCCTGTGGTTTTTATTTGATTTGTTTTTCTTTCCATTTTTCCGATGGGGCGCTTTGGCTTGTTTGTGGTGGTTGTCCTGAATGACATACACTTTTTTATTGTGGCGGTTATTATTTTTATACCAACCTCTGTGTCGTCCCTGATTTTCGTGCGTACGTACCATGCATGAACTTGATCCAATGGTGATCAGTGCCATGAGCATAAAAAATAAAATTACTTTTAGTTTTTTCATAGGGAAATAAATAGTTAGAAGTAAATAGTGAGGGATGACGAGTCTGTTTTTCTGAATTTTACTTTTATAAAACAGGTCAACTTCTATTGCTACTTACTTTATTGTTTTTTTTAAGTTCTTATTCAACGCGTTCCGCCTGAACGGCATCGGTTTCGTGTTATTTGTTTTTATACAAAGATGATAAGTTTTTG
>CAYMHE010000028.1:0-1690 GCA_964390175.1 uncultured Paludibacter sp. | reverse complement strand
CTGAACGGCATCGGTTTCGTGTTATTTGTTTTTATACAAAGATGATAAGTTTTTGTGTCGGAATTCTTACACTGTGCCATAAGTATGTTGCATAATTCACTGATTTTACGGGGAAGTTTCGGGTTCCGGGTTCCGCGTTTTGGGTTTTTAGTTTTGACAGAGGATTTAAAGATTTGAAAGATTTGTCCCGAAAGCTTTCGGGATTGAGGAGTTGAGGTTTTGAAGAATTTGTCCCGAAAGCTTTCGGGATTGAGAATTTGAAGATTCGAGGAGTTGGTGAGTTGATAATTGAATATTCCACGGTCTTTTGTCTAATGTCAAAGGTCGAAAGTCTGGAGACTGGTGACTGGAGACTGGAGACTGGTGAGAATTTTACAGTTCCACAATTCAACGCTTCCACAATTCAACGCTTCCACAGTTTCACAATTCCACAGTTCCACAATTCCACAATTCCACAAAGTCCGGAGACTGTAAATTCGGAGTGCGACTAAAAGTCGCGCCCCGAATATTCAACAATTCAACAATTCCACGATTCAACGCTTCCACAGTTCAACGCTTCCACTGTCTTTTAGTCCGCAGACTGTGGACTTTTCCCTAAATATACCTTAGCAGCCGGGCTATCTGGTAGGCATCGGCCATATTATCCACGTTCAGCCATTTATAGGTACGGGAGCATTTGTTCCGCAGGGTTTGATAACCTTTCCTTGTGTTTTGGGCTGTTTCCTTTGTTTTGTCTTTGTCGTTGTAATGCTTCAGGGTGTCGATGAGCGATTGCAACTGTTTTTCGTTTCCTGAAATCTCCAGAAAAAGAGCTGCCTGCCTTCTGTCTTCCGTGAGTATGCAGCAACAGAGGTGTGGGGTAAAATCGTCCACTTTACAAAACGGTAATTGCCTGCATTCGCCGGCCAATATCCTCGGACAATTCTGTTCATCGTTCTTCCAGACATAGATACGAAACAAATAAGCGCCGTATGAGCCGTTGATTTCTTTCAAACGGAGGACGTAATTTATTTCGAATAAATGACGCAGGTGAGGAGGGACGTTCATCAAACAGTTGTAGCCTTTGCAATCGCTTTCGCAATAAAACAACCTGTCGTCGGGATGAACAAGCTTATAAATATCGTCCCAGTTATCCTGTACATCGATACGTGTAGTCACTGCGGGTAAACAATCTTTAAGGTGCGAACTGATAAAAATGAAACGGCTGTAGTGAAGATCGATCAACACTAATGACATTTCGTTGTGGAGTGCCTGTTGGTTGAGTTCAGCTCTTTTTGATGCAGGAAGCAGGTCTTCGTCGTCGCGAATAATGTTGGTATGGTTCGTCAGTAAATTTTTCCGGCGTGCATACATTGCCTGTAATTGGTTGTAGGCGTTCATTGTGTTTTAAATTAAGGTTATAAATAAAAAACGATACAATGAGATGCAGTAAACAGTAGTGTGAGGCTTTGGTTTATGGTTGTGCGCAGGTGTAAAGTTCATGGTTCGAAAAACAGGCCTGAACCACTTGCTGCTTAATGCGATGCAAAATTATTTCTATTTTTTGTATTTACATTACAAAAAGGCAAATATTTTATATTTTGTTGAATAAAAGTAAAAATAATGCCGGAAGTGCTGGATTGTTGTGTTTCAGACCTCACCCCCGGCCCCTCTCAGACCTCACCCCCGGCCCCTCTCCCGAGGAGAGGGG
>CAYMHE010000027.1:17005-28529 GCA_964390175.1 uncultured Paludibacter sp. | reverse complement strand
TTATCATAATACTCGGCATTATTCCATTACTAATATCGGCACAAAGAAGGCAGATAACGTACAATGGAACCTCCATCGACATCACTGCGGGTCCTTCTACATTACTGTTGGGCGATATTGGCAAACCGTTTCACGAAGATTATCTCTACACTCACAATAAGTACGATCTACCAATGCGCGCCAATTTATCAGTATCGATTGGATTTCATCAATCTTTTGACGAGGATTGGGCTTATAAAATAGCAGTGCATTCCGGCATATACGACCGTAAGGATGCAGATTACGCCTTTCGCTCAAGCGTATTCGAACTTACTGGCCGTTTCGAATACCGCTTGTTTGCAGCATATTACACAAGAGCCAGGTCACTTTATCTTTTCGGTGGAGTAGGTCTTATGTATAGCAACTATGTAAACGAAAAACAACTGGTTCCAAAAGAAAAAACAACAAAAACAAATACAAGTCCTGTTGTCCCTATAGGCATTGGCTATAAACATGAATTATTCGGCAATCTATCGCTGGGTGCCGAATTTGATTTTCATTACGCATTCACTGACATGATCGAAGGTGTTAATGGTGGAATGCCGCACGATGCTTTCTCAACACTTTCGCTCGTACTGTCCTATCAGATTTCGGATGGTAACCGTTACTAGAAGAAATAATACTGCACGATAGATTTCTCGCACAGAACGGGACGAATAAAAACTGAATGGCTTAAATCTTTGCCCTCATATCTATTTCAAGCCTCAGCATTTCGGAGTTACGCTGAATTGTCAACTGAAGTGGTCGTTTTGTGGGCCGCTCAAAATATGCTCTGACATTTGGCAAAGTGAGGCCAAATACTTTTGTAAAATTAATTTCATTAATTACATCTCCCACCTGAAGTCCCGCACGTTCGGCCGGTGAACCTTTCCACACGTTTACAACTTCAATTTGAGGGATAAAAGCCATGGCCTGTGCCACTTCTACCCCTGCGATATTGTAAGTAAACGGATCGTTAAATCTTGAGTTGGGTTTGAAATAAAATTTCTCACTAAATGTATCAATGATGAGATTAAAGCGCGCCAACAGCTGACTGCCAATCGTACCATCCCTATCGGTATTATGAATGATTTCAGCTATTGCCGCCGAATCGGGGAAAGCAACAATCGGATCTTTTACACAGAAATTAGCAATACAGATTTGCGGTACACGGGCAAAAATACCTGTCACTTCGCCACTCAACCCCTGTCCAATCCTGCCATGAATCGATTTTTCGGGAATATTAATAGCGCTATTTGTAAGCGTTTGAAACCAGGCATTAAGTTCTGCTCCGGTATCGATCAGCATTTTAATACTTCTGCGTGCAGTATCGGTTTCGAGCACCGAAAGATGGATGTACATTTTTTGCTTCTCTATCGTCATGGGCATCACACCATAACCTTTTGGAACTTCGAAAGCATCTTTATCGTAAAACCTCAAACGTCCTTTCGTATAATCGATCTGCACAATATAGTCCTGAAAAAAATCAGCTCCAAGTAAGCCGTTGATTTTTGTACCGGTTTGACGCGTAAGATTAAAAACATCTTCCTGAAGAACGTAAACTGTTTTATTGGTGAGTTTGAACTTTCTTGATAGTTGTAATGTATTCGAACTACTTAAATACGCATTTAGCTTGACGCCCTGACCCAACCCCTGTAAATCGCGTACATTTGTATAGTTAAGATCTATGCTGTCGCCGGGCAGCAACTCGGTAATAATAGTGCTTCTTACTCCCGTATCGAGTACAAGCGATAATTTGGTTGAATTATCAATGCGGACCTGGACAACAACATAACTGCCGACCATTTCGAAAGGAACGGTTGCAACCGGCTTGACAGGAGAAAAAGAGAAACAAACCAGTGAAAAGAAATTTAAAATAACGAGAAAAACTAACTTTCTCATAACATGTGATTTTCAGTATGCGAAGATAATAAATTTTACAATTCATACACAACTTTTTTTATATAAAATGGTTATTACTACAGTAAATCTGACAACCCTGCACCAACAATGGTTTTGGCTTGCATTTCCGGCATAACAAACAAGACATTAAACTAAAAACATGGAACAGAAATTAAATAAAATTATACTTTTGGTTCAAAGCGCCGAAGAAACAGAGCATCTCGTATACATGCGACTTGCCGAAATATCCAAAAATAAAAACAATGCCGAGATACTACGAAAAATTGGAATGCAGGAAAAAGGACATGCTATTTTCTGGCAAAACATATCGGGGCAAGAGCTAAAGCCCGACATGTGGCGTGTTTTCCGCATTGTGTGGCTGGCCAGGTTACTCGGTCTGTCATTTGTTCTGAAATTAATGGAGAAACGCGAAGGCACTGGTTCAAAAATCTACGATCAGCTCAAAGATCACTACCCCGAAGCCAGAGAATTTGCCAGGGTTGAACTCGAACACGAAAAGAAACTGCTTGCAATGCTCGATGAAGAAGCCCTGCACTATGTTGGCTCCATTGTGCTTGGGCTCAACGATGCACTCGTTGAACTTACAGGTGCACTGGCCGGCTTTACGCTTGCACTCAGCGACAACAAAATTATTTCGCTCGTAGGACTCGTTACAGGGATTTCGGCAGCGTTATCGATGGCAGCTTCGGATTATCTTTCGTCGAAAGCCGAAGGTGACCCGAAAGCCCGAAAGTCGGCTGTTTATACCGGTGTCGCTTATTTTTTCACAGTCATCCTGCTCATTCTTCCCTTTTTGGTGATTACAAGCAAGTTCTTAGCACTGGGCATCACTTTAGCAACAGCCATTCTGATTATCTTTGTGTTTAATTATTATATTTCAACAGCAAAAGACCTGAATTTCAAAGCACGATTTCTGGAAATGGCCACCATAAGTATGGGAGTAGCTGCATTTTCATTTTTCGTGGGTTATGCACTCAAGTTTATACTTGGCGTGGATGTGTAATCTTCAGATTAAACACACACCCGCAGTGACATAAAGCATTTTTACGAATGCCTTTATTGATGAAAGTTAATATTCAGATAAATATACAAAAAACCACCCTATTCGGAAACAAAATACTTTATTTTTACCTTTCTAAATAAATAAAGTGCTTATAAAGCTATGAGAAATTTAGTTTGCTTTGTTTTGCTGTCGTTTTTTTGCGGCTCAACCTTTGCCTCGACAAAACATTCGATAAGTGGCACAATTACCGACAACAGCACCGGTGAAAGCCTGATAGGAGCAAGCGTTATTGTGACCGAATTGGTGGGCACAGGCGCGACAACGAATGCTTACGGATATTATTCGCTCACTTTGCCCGAAGGCAAATACACACTAATGGTTTCGTACCTTGGATATAAAACCATATCCACCACAGTAAGTTTCACTGAAAATAAGCAAATTAATTTCAAGCTCGAACCCGAAACACGCCAGTTGGACGATGTTGAAATCATAGCTCAACGTAAAAACCACAACATCACTTCTACTGAAATGGGCGCCGAAAGACTGGAAGTGAAAGAAATTTCAAAAATCCCCGTACTTTTCGGCGAAGCCGACATAATGAAAACCCTGAAACTTACGCCGGGCATAAAATCTGTTGGCGAAGGAAGTGGAGGAATGTATGTTCGCGGAGGTAATAATTCCCAGAATCTTATTTTGCTGGACGAAGCAACAGTTTATAATGCCGACCACTTGTTGGGTTTCTTTTCTACCTTCAACAGCGATGCCATAAAAGACATACAGATGTTCAAAGGTACAGCGCCGGCAGAATACGGAGGCCGCACATCGTCGGTACTGGATGTAAAAATGAACGATGGCAACAATCAGAAGTACCATGTAGGTGGAGGCATCGGACTGATATCTTCGCGTCTGAACATTGAAGGACCAATTGTAGAAGACAAAAGTTCGTTTCTGATTACTGCCAGACGCACTTATGCCGATTTATTCCTCAAACTTTCGAAAGATGAACTCATTAACAACAATCAACTTTATTTCTACGATCTGAATGCCAAAGTGAATTATAAAATCGACAACAAAAACCGGCTTTTTCTTTCAGGCTATTTCGGACGCGATGTTTTTGAGTTTCAGGACAGATTTGGAATTAACTGGGGAAACAGCACGGGAACAATCCGCTGGAACCATATTTGGAACGAGAGGCTGTTCAGCAACACCTCTGTTATTTATTCCGATTTCGACTACAAAGTAGACATTATGCAGGATGCCGGTTTCAGCCTTACTTCGATGATAAAAAACTGGAACCTGAAGCATGAATTTCAGTTTTTTATCAACAATAAAAATACTGTTTCTTTCGGTTTCAGTTCAATATATAAGACAATTATTCCCGGACAACTTGAATTGTCGGAGGACAGTGATATACTGCCACTTGTTTTACAGAAAAAACATGCCAGCGACAATGCCATTTACGCCAGCAATGTATGGAAACCATCGTACAATTTGAATATTAATTATGGTGTACGTCTGTCGGCCTACTACCTTTTTGGTCCCGGCGATTTTTACATTTACAAGGACGGTGAGGTAAACAGCACTACCACATACGGCAAAGGAGAAGTTGTTCAGCATTATATTAATATCGAACCCCGTGTTAATATCGCCTGGATTCTTAACGACCAAAATTCGCTAAAAACAAGTTATACGCGCAACACGCAAAACCTTCATTTGGTTTCCAACTCTACGTCCTCCATGCCAACCGACATTTGGATTTCGTCGAGCAACAATGTAAAACCCGAAATAAGCGACCAGCTATCATTGGGGTATTTTCTTAATTTCAACAAAGACAAATATCAGTTCAGCAGCGAAATATACTACCGCTGGATGCAAAATCAAATTGATCTGAAAAATGGAGCCGACATCAATGCCAACGATAAAATTGAAGGAGAATTACTTTTCGGCATCGGGCGAGCTTATGGTTTGGAATTATTACTCAAAAAGAAAACGGGTAAAATTACCGGTTGGATAGGATACACCTATTCTACTTCCGAAAGATTAATCGATGGAGTGAACAACAACAAATGGTATCCGGCAAAACAGGACATAAAACACGATATTTCGGTAGTAGGAATTTATGACCTGAATAAAAAGTGGTCTGTTTCAGCCTCGTGGGTGTACAACACAGGAAACGCAGTCACATTTCCAAGTGGCAAATACATTATCAATGGCAATGTGCAATACTACTACACCGAGCGAAACGGCTACCGAATGCCTGATTATCACAGGCTCGACATAGGCGCTACCCGGAGTTTAAAAAAAACAAAGCAATTTGAAAGCAGCCTGAATTTCTCGGTTTACAACGCCTATGGCCACAAAAATCCATTTTCGATTGATTTTCAGCAAGACGAAAACGATCCAAGCAAAACTGTAGCTGTCAAAACTTATCTTTTCACTTATGTACCTTCTATCACTTATAATTTTAAATTCTAACCTACAGGAATGAAATCTATTATAAAAACCTGCATATTAACATGTACCATTGTTTTAGCAATATCATCGTGCACCGAACTTATTGATATAAAAACAATTTCGGCCGAACCACAAATTGTTGTTGAGGCTACCATTGGCATGAATGAACCACCCGTAGTACGGCTTACCAAAACAAACAGCCTCGATGCCGGAGACAAGTTTCCGGCAGTTGAAAATGCACTCGTCACCCTGGAGGACAATCATGGGCGAACAGTAATTCTGACCGAAACTTCACCCGGCTATTACAGCACCTCAAGCAACTTTTTTGGTAAAACAGGAACAACTTATGCACTGACCGTAAACGCAGGCTCAACAACAATCAACGCTACTTCCACCATACCTTCCTGGGTGCGCATCGATTCTGTCAAGGTCATCAATTCAATTTATCCCGGTGGTGGCCCTCCAACCGACAGTCTACAGGAAGCCAATTTTTATGAGATAAAAATAAAATACAGCGATCCGGCAAACGAGGCTAATTACTACCGCTTTTTGGTAAGTGTCAACGAAAGAGCAGCAAAAGGGAATAATATTGTTGACGACCGTTTGACAAACGGCAATACCTCCGAAAGAAATATAATTATTTACGATGCGGACTTGAAACCAGGCGATGTTTTCATTGTCGAGATGCAATGTATCGACAAAGCAGTTTATGAATACTTCGAAAGCATGGGAAATGTAAATATGGGAGGTAATTCTTCAAGTCCGGCCAACCCGTACAGCAATTTAAAGGGAGCAACGCTTGGTTATTTCAGCGCACATACAGTAGAGCGAAGGTACATCACCATCAACTAGGCAATGTTTTATTCAGTTATGTCATCTTCCTTTGTCAGTTCGGCCTCTCCTTTACGATAATAGTAAATAAGACCGAATTGCTGACAATGAATAAGCTTTGAATAAGGTTTCTCATCCCTGAATTTAGCTTCTACCTGATTCCAGATATCAAGAATAATAGCATCGCCCTTTTCTCTGATTTTCACAAGTTCCTCCCAACTGCGATTGGTACTGTTCTGATGCAGTTTTTGGGTGGATTTATACTCATTAAACACCTCATAATGCACCTGTACCTTTGCTATTGCCGGATTGTAAATTGGTAATCCTCCATTACGTATGCGCTCATTTTCGCCATCAATGATGGCTTTTCCCCACTGAATCAAGGCGGTCTCGGTTGTTAAATCAGGAACAATATGAATATTAGGGTCAAGTTGATAAAAAATTTTGTGGTCCTTTTTAATATCTCCTCGTATAACGGCAAGATTCAGCACCTGTATGAAATGAGAAATATAAATGCGGGCATTGTGAACAATTTGCTGATATCGCTTATTTGCCAGCACTTGATTTTCAAGCATTTGTTTATACTGGCTTAACTGCTTTTCAAAAGTTCCCAGATAAGTTTTGGCCTCATGTATTGTTTTATAAGACAAAACCTGGTCGTTAAAAGCCTGTCTCTCGGACTGATGTATGGCTGTACGCAATGCACGCAAACGGGCTTGATCAGTATTGGGTAATCTTCGATAAGGCATAAAATACAATTTACTGAGTTATGGATCAAAAAATTGTTTGTTGCCCGCAAAGATATTAAATTAATCGTTTCGCGAAAGTAATTTTTCAGCTAATTTTCTCAATTCTTGCTTTTTATTCTCCGAAACAGATATTTTATCGAGATTTGCGATGGCCTTTTCGTAATAATAGCGTAACTTATCTTCGCATTTTTGTTTCACCCCCAGTTTATCGTACATTAACGTAACGGATTTTATTTTCTCCGCATCGCCCAGAGTTTTGTCCTCCAGAAAACGATTCAGTTTTACTTTATCTTCACCTTGAGCACACTCAAGAGCCTGTATCAAAAGGTAGGTTTTTTTATTACAAAGAATATCGCCTCCAATTTTTTTCCCGAAAGTGGCCTCATCGCCATACACATCAAGCATATCATCTTTCAACTGGAAAGCTAAGCCAATATTAATCCCACATTCGTAAAGTAAATTGGCATCTTCGGGGCTTGCATTGCCAATAATGGCCCCTGTTTTTAGTGCACATCCAAGCAAAACAGCCGTTTTAAGCCGTATCATTTCGATGTACTCATCAATTTCCACTTTCTTACGCGCCTCATAATCTACATCATACTGTTGGCCTTCACAGATTTCAGCAGCAGTTTTCGAAAACAAATCGAGCACTTCTTTCAAATAAGGCGTTGGAGTTCGCGCTATCAACTGATATGCTACAATAAGCATCACATCGCCCGACAGAATAGCCGTGTTGTCGTTCCACTTTTTATGGACGGTAGGCAAGCCACGACGGATATCGGCCCTGTCCATTATATCGTCGTGCAAGAGCGTGAAGTTATGAAACACCTCGATTCCGAGTGCAGGAGCAACAGCAGGCTGCAAATCGTCCGAAAATAGATTACACGCCATCATTGTGAGAACAGGACGCACACGCTTTCCTCCTATCGAAAGCTGGTATGCAATTGGTTCATAGAGTCCGATGGGCTCATTCTGCCAATTCAGCTTTTCCAGTTCGATAGCAATTTGATTTCTTAACTCGTTAAATGTTTTCATAGGTTGTTGTATTCGTAGTAGTATTGAATGTCAATTCGATTCAAAAGAATTAACTTATCTCATTTTCAATAATTTCAGTCATTACATCTTTAATGTCTAATCCTGCCGCACGCACCTGCTGAGGAATAAAGCTGGTAGCCGTCATACCGGGAGTTGTATTCACTTCGAGCAAATGAATCATTTCTCCTGCTCCGATAATATAATCAATGCGGACAATTCCTTTGCAGCCAAGTATCGTATAAATTTCAGCTGTAATTCTTTGCACTTCGGAAGTAAGAGTATCGCTAATGCGGGCAGGCGTAATTTCCTGAACCTGACCTTTATATTTAGCATCGAAATCGAAAAATTCATTCTCAGGAACTACTTCCGTTACGGGAAACACAACCGTTTTTTGTTTGGTTTTGTACATTCCGCAAGTTATTTCGGTTCCCGACAGGAAAGCTTCTATCATCACTTCTTCGCCTTCGGCAAAGGCTTTTGCAATGGCAGGCTGCAACTGTTCGATTGACTTCACCTTTGTAACACCAAAACTACTACCACCCACATTTGGTTTCACAAAACACGGAAAACCAATGCGTGAGGCAACTTCCTGGTCAGTAACAGACTGTCCGGCTCTCAGAACAATCGACTCTGCCACTTTTATCCCGAAGCCTTTCAGGTACTGATTGCAAGTGAATTTATTGAACGTAAGCGCCGCTGCAAGCACTCCACAGCATGAATAAGGGAGTCCTATCAATTCAAAATAACCCTGAAGAATTCCGTTTTCGCCCGGTGTGCCGTGTATAGTAATGTAGGCAAAATCAAATCTGGTGATTACACCTGAATGCACAAAACTAAAATCGTTTTTGTCGATGGCAACTTTCTCATTCGGCGATAATTCCACCTGCCACAATTGGCCAACAATCGTAACAATAAAAACATTATAAATTTCTTTGTCGATAAAAGAATAAAGGCCGGCAGCACTTTTAAGCGAAACCACAACTTCAGACGAATCGCCTCCTGCAACAATTGCAATGTTTTTTTTCATAAAAAAAAGCTCCCTTTGTGGGAATAAATATTTATAAATCTGTTATCTATAAGCCTAAATACTCTTTTCCATAGGCTCGCCACATATCAATTAATTCCTGCATATCATCGGGCAATTCACTCTCAAAATGCATATATTCCTTTGTAGTAGGGTGAACAAATCCAAGTGTTTTGGCATGTAAAGCCTGACGTGGACAAGCAAAAAAACAGTTTTTCACAAAGAGTTTGTAATAAGCCGATGTTGACCCCTTGAGAATTACATTTCCACCATATCGCTCGTCATTAAAAAGCGTGTGTCCTATATGTTTCATGTGAACACGGATTTGATGTGTTCGCCCAGTCTCGAGTCTGCATTCCACCAAAGTAACGTAACCAAATCGCTCAAGCACCTTGTAATGCGTCACTGCATGTTTTGCAAAAGGATTTTCTCCTTCGGGAAAAACCGAGAACAACATTCTATCCCGCGGGTCTCTTGCCAAAGCTCCCACTATGGTTCCTTCATCTTCTTTTACATTCCCCCACACCAGAGCCTGATAACGGCGCTGCGTGGTTTTTTCAAAAAATTGCTTCCCCAGATAGGCTTTAGCATGCTCTGTTTTTGCCACCAGCAGTAAACCCGATGTATCTTTATCTATGCGGTGCACCAGGCCTATTCTCGAATCGTTAGGATCAAATTCAGGAAGATCTCTCAGATGATAAGCAATGGCATTGAGCAATGTTCCATCGAAATTGCCAAATCCGGGATGAACCACTAAGCCCGGCTGTTTATTTACAAGTATAATGTCGTCGTCCTCATAAACTATTTTGATAGGAATATCCTGCGGAATTATTTCAAACTGATTAGGCGGATAAGCCAGATGAATTGTAATGACATCGAAGGGCTTAATGCGGTAACTTGATCTGACCGGTTGGTCATTCACCCGGATATTCCCTGCATCTGCCGCTTCCTGTATACGGTTTCGGGAGGTATTGGCCATACAATTGACAAGGTACTTATCAATACGAACCATGGCCTGCCCTTTATCAACTACAAAGCGGAAATGTTCATAAAGCTCCTGCCCGGAGTTTGCACTTCCGTACTCATCTTCTTCTATTTCTTCGATATATTCTTCGTTCACAGCTATTTTAGTTTATTTTCCGGACTATAAAACCAAGCCGGAATGCAATTCAACAGATAAGTATTTTTTTGAGAAGCAGCCTGAGTTCAAATAAATTCATCAGAAAAACTCTTCATTTTCCTGCTTGTCCACCGCTTCGTCTTCTTCGAACACTTTATTTAGCATCGATTTATCTTTAGACAGCCATACATCAATACGTGTTCCGGCAGGGACTGAATTTCCTTCGGCCGGACGCTGCCTGTATATAACGTATTTATCTTCATTACCGGACGGTTCGACATCGTATTCAACAGCTCCAATCACCATCGACCCGTTGAGTGCTTCTTCCGTACCCGCTTCAAGACTCAGCCCTTTTATGCCCGGAACAGGTAATTCTTCACCTCCTAAGCCACTGCCTACCACCAACACCAGCGAACTTCCTTCGGGCACTCTCATTCCTGAACTTATGTTTCGTCCTCTATACTTAATGGCAATCACCAAATCCTTGTATTCCGATGGAGAATATTCAACACTACTTACATTTAATCCGATAGATTTCAACATGGCATCGGCTTGCCTGAACGACACATCATTCACATCGGGCACAGGAATCTGACGAACCTGACGCGAATTAATAATCAGGTAAATGGGGCGGTTTCGTTTTACTGTAGAATTATATGCAGGAATTTGTTCTATAATTGTTCCCAGCTTTTTATCTCTCACAAATACCGAATCAATCACCACCGAATACAATCCATGATTATTGAGCAATAAATCGGCTTCCTCTACATACAATCCTCTTAAGTCCGGAACAGTTTCCGATTCGCCATGATGGGTATAAACATCAATCAACGCAATAGTTACCCATGCCAATGCAACAAAAATAACGATTGCAAGCAGTAAACGTTTCAGAATAAATCCACCCAAACTATTTTTCCAAAAATCTTTTAAATCCATAATTGTTTAAAGCCTTAATTGATAAGTTCCGCCCACATTTCTCAGTCTACCCAAATATTCTCCAAAAATAATGAAATTATTGCTTAGAATTAGGTTTATAAACAAAAAAAGTAAAAACTTCAGTAGAAGTTTTTACTTTTTTTATACTGTTCTAAGCAGAATCGTTACGCTTTGTGACGTCCTTCATCGGCAACGGTAAGCTTTGCTCTACCTTTGGCGCGACGTGCTGCTAATACCCGGCGACCGTTGGCAGTAGCCATTCTTTCACGGAATCCGTGTTTGTTTCTTCTTTTTCTTTGCGAAGGTTGGAATGTCCTTTTCATTGCTTATGATGTTTATGTTGTTATTTTTCGAGTCTTTGAATTCGGACTGCAAAAATAGATGTTTTTTTTGAATTGGCAAATTGTTCATAACTTTTTATTCCTGTTTTA
>CAYMHE010000027.1:0-16905 GCA_964390175.1 uncultured Paludibacter sp. | reverse complement strand
AATAGATGTTTTTTTTGAATTGGCAAATTGTTCATAACTTTTTATTCCTGTTTTATGCAAAACAATTTACAAATCGCTCCATTCTGCGATATTCTCACTGGTTTTTCTCCTCCAGCAGGAATATTTTTGGGAACAGATATGAAATTCTGAGTTTTTAGCAGCTTGTATTTCCTAAAACGGGAACGAGTAAAACAAAGCAAACCGGTAATCGCTGCTCAGCATTTCAATTTGAAAAATTATTTTGCAAGGAGTTTTATCTCTTTTGTAGGCAAACCTTCAACTTCTACTTTTAGGACAATATCACCGGCTTTTCCACTGTTTTGTACTATTGCCAAACATTTGCCAAAGAAAAGGTGGCGTTCGGGCTTTTTCAGCGAGTTGTGATCATTTTGATCTCCGTTATCGGTTCCGGCAATAAATCCTTCGCCTTTTATTGTGAATTTCACCAGCTGATCGGCCAACGGACATAGATTGCCATCTTTATCGAGCAATTCAACAGTGACGAAAGACAGGTCCTTGCCATTGGCTTTAATTTCGTTTCGGTCGGCAGTCAGTCGGGCAGCAACGGGGGTTCCCGCTGTTTTTATTTCTTTGGTCAGCACTGTTTTTCCTGCTTTTCGCGAAACGGCTTTCAATGTTCCGGGCTCATACTTCACACGCCATACAACGTGCATATCTTCACCTTGTTTGCTTCTTTTTCCGAGCGAAACATCGTTCAGGTAAAGTTCCACCTCATCCGCATTGTTGTAATAGGCCCAAATATCAATCATCTGCCCTTTTTTCCAGTTCCAATGTGGAAAAATGTGAAGCACATCGTTCGAAGTCCATTCACTCTGATACAAATAATAAACGTCTTTTGGGAAACCGGCAAGGTCAACAATCCCAAAGAAAGAACTGCGAGAAGGCCACCAATAAGGAGTAGGTTCACCTAAATAGTCGAAACCAGTCCAAATGTACTGTCCGGAAATATGAGGATATTTTTTTACAATCTTCAGATTCCCTTCGTGCGTCGCCCCCCAGGGAGCATGACAGTTATCGTAAGCCGAGCACTTTTGAGTAGGATTGAAATAGGGTGTATCCCATGTAGCCGGACATATAATCACACTATCGGACGGATGTACGTAGAAACCACGCGTTTGGAGCGACGAAACAGATTCAGTTACTATAAACGGTGTTTTAGGATGGCGTTTTGTGATATCAGCAAATTCTTTTTCGTGATAATTAAAGCCAATCATGTCCAATGCTTCGGATTTAAAGAGCGGATTGTTATCATCCGTTCCATTACACGCAGCTGTAACAGGTCTACTCAAGTCATATTTTTTCACAATATCGACCAATCTTCTTGTCAGCTGAGCATTCGGGCCCATTTTTCCCTCATTGGCTCCTACCTTTAAATTATTCAATGCGATATTGGCATTCTGAAGGTCGCCTAATTCAGTTTTTTCTTCGCCCCATTGCTCGCCTACCTCGTTCCCTATGCTCCACATAAATACTGAAGGATGATTCCTGTCGCGTAACAACTGATCGATAAGGTCGCGTTCATGCCATCTGTCAAAATCCTGAGCATAATCGTACTTTGTTTTACTTTTCTTCCATATATCAAAGGCTTCGTCCATTACAATAAAGCCCATGCGATCGCAAAGTTCGAGCAATTCAGTAGCCGGAGGATTGTGCGAAGTGCGAATACCGTTCACGCCCATTGCCTTCATAATTTCGAGTTGCCTTTCCATGGCACGCACATTAACAGCAGCTCCCAAAGCACCCAAATCATGATGATTGCAAACGCCGTTGATCTTTACAGATTTTCCGTTCAGGAAAAAACCTTTTTCGACATCAAAGTTAAATGTACGGATACCGACATTTGTTTGATACTCATCATTCAACATCCCTTGTACATAAATTTTTGTAATTATTTTATAAAGATATGGATTTTCAATGCTCCACAAAACCGGCTTTGGCACTACTAAATCCTGTATCACCTGATTAGATGCTCCTGAAGGTAATATCAAATTAGCATCTGTTTTTGTCACCAACTTACCAGCTACATCAAAAAGGCTTTGTTCCACCTTTACGGCTCGCTGTATGTTCTTTTCGTTCTTTACAGTTGTCTGAATGGCCACTTTGGCGCTATCGGAAGTCACAACAGGCGTAGTTACATAAGTTCCCCATTGCTCTACATAAACAGGTTGGGTAATCACCAAACGCACATTCCGGTAAATGCCCGAACCTGAATACCAGCGGGAATTAGGTTGCTGAGAGTTATCAACCCGCACAGCCATCAGATTCGATGCGCCAATTTTCACAAAAGGAGTAATGTCGTAGCGAAACGAGATATAACCATTGGGACGTTTTCCCAGACATTGACCATTGATCCAAACTTCGCTGTTCCGGTAAACACCGTCGAATTCGACAAATATTTTTTTATTCTTACTGCTTTTATCCAGCGTAAAAGTTTTTCGGTACCAGCCAAGTCCTCCGGGCAATGCACCTCCCCCGGGCGTTGCAGGGGCTTTTTCCGAAAAGTCGGACTCAACGCTCCAGTCATGAGGCAAATCCAGTTTACGCCATTGGCTGTCGTCAAGTTTCACCTGCCAACCCACAACAAGCGTATCGTTTAATTTAAATTTCCAGTTTTGATTAAAATCAATGATCTGTCGGGTAGGTTTTGAACTTGCAAAACAGTAACTGAACATAAAAAACATTGATAAAAAGAGCATGTGTTTTTTCATAACGTATTTGTTTTTTTTCACCTATATGATTTACAGCGATTTATTTCTCATATAATTTATTGATGTACACTCTTGAATTTAAGTTTCTCTCTCTTATCTGAATTTGGAAAGCAAACACCTCCACAAAGACAGCCATTCGAAAAAGAATTAATTCAGCTATTTCACTCTGGCATCGAAACGCAGACTGACTACTTAAAATTCAACATTACAAATGTAGCTAAAAAACCAATAAAACAATCGCATGTGTGTATCATTCAAAGCTATATTTGTATTGAATAAAGGGTTTGATTGTATTATTAAACGACACAGAATGATAATCTCTCCATTTTGATCAATTTGACTAAAAAATTAAAATGTGTTAGCTATAAAAACATAATCGACATTTTTACGTTTAATGAACTGTTAATTCAAATTTTAAAAAGGAATGAAAACTGGGTTTTTCTTTATCGTTTTTGGTTTTACTCTTTTGATGGCTTTCTATGTATCGCTTCGTGGATGGCAAGCGCTTTCGCCCATACGAAATGCTGGCAGCTGGTACCTGATCGCTAATATCGTTTTATTTGTTGTGATGATGATGGGGTTCATGGCACGCGGATCAATGCCTCCTACTTTAGCTAAAACAATAACATTCATTGGCTTCAGTTACATGATTGTTATGATTTACCTGCTGCTCTCCTTTCTGATGACCGATGTAGTACGGTTGGCGAATCTATTGATTCATTTTGCTCCCGCAGGAATGAAAACATTCAGACTCTGGGCTTTGTTGCTGACCTTAGGTGGCGTTGCAATAGCCATGATGATTGGAAATTACAAATTTAATCATCCCGAAGTAGTAACACTTGATATCCGGGCAGAAAAACCTTTACAAAATAAACAGCTAAAAATAGTAGCCGCCAGCGATATTCATTTGGGAGTTTCCATTGATAAAAAACGACTGAAAAAATACGTCGACTTAATAAATTCACAACATCCTGACATTGTTCTTTTTGCAGGAGATGTCTCCGACAATGCCACACTTCCGTTGATCAATCAGCAAATGGCTGAAGAGCTGAGTCAGATCAAAGCGCCTTTGGGTGTGTATGGCATTAGCGGAAATCATGAGTATTATGCCGAAAATCCATATTCCACCGCTGAATATTTGAAAACGGCAGGTATCGTCACACTACGCGACTCGGCAGCACTTATCGACAATAGTTTCTACATTGTAGGACGCGACGACAAAACCAACCACAAACGAAAAGAACTTTCGGAGATCGTGAATGCACTCGACAAGAGCAAACCGCTGATTTTGCTCGACCATCAACCCTTTAATTTGCAGGATGCTCAGAAAAATGGCATCGACCTGCAAATATCAGGACATACACACAACGGTCAGTTTTTCCCGGGAAATTTGTTTGTAAAAAATATGTACGAAATCGGATACGGCTACAGGCAGATTGGAAAAACACATTATTATGTTTCATCCGGACTTGGATTGTGGGGGCCACAATACCGAATCGGTACGCAATCGGAACTGGTGGTAATCAATCTGAGTTATTAAACCCTCTATCGGGGAAAGAACTATCTTTTTCTTTTAAAAAAATCTTTCATCAGTTTACTGCATTCTTCCTCCAACACGCCCGCAACAACCTCTGTTTTGGGATGAAGAGCTGCAGGTGCAAAACGGGCAAAACCTCTTTTTTCATCGACCGAGCCATAAACGATGCGGCTAATTTGCGACCATCCCAAGGCTCCGGCACACATAACGCAGGGTTCCACCGTCACATAAAGCGCACAATCAATCAGGTATTTACCGCCAAGATATTGTGATGCTGCTGTTATGGCCTGCATTTCGGCATGTGCAGTCACATCAGTCAATGTTTCGGTAAGGTTGTGCCCCCGGGCAATGATTCTTCCCTGACAAACAACGACTGCACCAACCGGAACTTCGTCACGATCATCAGCTTTTTGCGCCTCGATTAAGGCCTGACGCATAAAATAAGCATCAGGATTGGTATCTTTCGTTTCGCTTTCGGAATAATAATTTAAGGACATATTTATATTTACAATTTTTTCATTTACAATTTACAATCGCATTCTTTCGAAACACACTTGAAATTATAGCAACTTAATATTTTTCCATTAAAAAAAGATATTCGTGGTATTTTCCATCACTATTGACCCATTCGTTGGTCCAGCGCATGTTTCCCATTACATTCTTTTTGTAATCAATCTCAACGGCTCTGAGCAATTTACCGGATGCAGAAATAATATCATTTAACTCCCCTTTTGTCGCTCTTCCCCCCGAACTATACGACAATAGTATATAACGGGATTTTGTTTTTTCAATCAATTCTCCCAGCGCTTTCATGGCTATAAAATGTCCATCCGCATCTTTCCTGAACTCCTCGAACACCGAAGCCGAAACGCCATCACGCGAATCTTCACGGCGATTGGCTTTTCCAAAAATGGCTGGTTGATCGTTTTGAATTACAGTTGTCCAGATATGATAATAAGAATTATAACGCACTCTGCTTGGAGGCATCTTTTCATTGTTGGAGCCATAAGGAGGATCGAGGTACACAAAATCAAACTCGTTGTTCGAAATTGTATCAAAGACATCACCCCTGACCACCCGGTTATTTCCCTTCATCTCGCAGCGATGAGGTAATTTCAGCTGTAGATCTTTATACGATCGCGGCGACCATTTTGACAGATAGGCCACATAATGTCCTAAAGTGCTGTCGACAGAGTCTAATGCATAGATTAAACTTGTCAATAACACGCATTTATCTTCCCATGAAAGATTCAGGCGTTCTATTTCGTCTCTTATAGCATCTAACTTTCGGGTGTTTTTTTGCTGAAAAGGTTTTTTCTGATTGACTTGTGTTGCTCCATAATTTTCAGTGAACCAACCATCATATCCTTCCATGCCGTTTAAGTGATCGATCAGCTCCTGATAAAATAAATCGGAACCGGTGGCTTTCAGATAGCATGTTGCAAAAACTTCGGACCAAACCGACAAGTCGTTTGAAGTGGTATCGAAACCCATTTGCCCCAAAGCCTGCGACACCCGCGTTGTTCCACTAAAACCATCTAAAACTGATTTCACCCCTTCCAGCTCAGAAACGATACCGGCAATATAAGGTATAATTTTCAGTTTCGAACCTGCGTATTTAATGCCTTCGGTTTTAATGGTATCCATCCTCATTTATGGCGATAATTATAAGTTATAACGTTAGTATTTCAAACTCTTTTCCATAAAAAAGGGAATGCGCAAAACATCTATACATCCTCCTCGATTACAAGATTATCGATAATAAAATTCTGACGTTCGGAGGTGTTTTTTCCCATATAAAAAGACAATAAATCCTGCACAGCATCTTCTTTTTTCAGACGGACCTGATCCAAACGCATATCTTTACCAATAAAATGCTTGAACTCGTCGGGCGAAATTTCACCCAACCCTTTAAATCGGGTAATTTCAGGATTCGCACCAAGTCGTGCTATGGCCGCCAATCTTTCTTCATCGGAATAGCAATACACCGTTTCCTTTTTGTTGCGTACACGGAAAAGTGGTGTTTGAAGAATATAAACATGCCCTTTTTTTATCAAATCAGGGAAAAACTGCAAGAAGAAAGTAATGAGCAACAACCTGATGTGCATTCCATCCACATCGGCATCGGTGGCGGCAATCACTTTATTATAGCGCAAACCTTCGATACCATCTTCGATGTTCAACGCCGCTTGCAACAGGTTGAACTCTTCGTTTTCGTAAACGATCTTCTTTGTCAGACCATAGCTATTCAGAGGCTTACCACGAAGACTAAAAACAGCCTGTGTATTCACATCCCTGCTTTTGGTAATGGAACCACTTGCCGAGTCGCCCTCGGTGATAAAAATACAGGAATTTTGTATCGCTTCGTTCTTCTTTTCATCTTTTGTGAGCGGATCATTGTAATGCACCCTGCAATCGCGAAGCTTTTTGTTATGAAGGTTCACTTTTTTGGCTCGTTCGCGCGCCAGCTTTGTAACTCCGGCTATTGCTTTACGTTCTTTTTCGGAATCCTGAATTTTTTGAAGCAAAATGCCTGCCGTTGACACATTGCGATGCAGATAGTTATCCAGTTCTTTTTTCAGAAAATCGGAAATAAATTTATTCACCGAAAGTCCACCCGAAGGCGCCATATCGCGCGAACCAAGTTTTGTTTTGGTTTGCGACTCAAAAACAGGCTCTTCCACCGAAATGGAAACCGCAGCGATAATACCGTTACGAATATCAGTGAGTTCCTGATTTTTATTATAAAACTCTTTGATCGTACGCCCTACCGCTTCGCGAAAGGCACTCTGATGTGTGCCGCCCTGTGTTGTATGCTGTCCGTTGACGAACGAATAATACTCTTCGCCATACTGATCGCTGTGTGTGAAAGCAATTTCTATGTCCTCGCCCTGCAAGTGAATGATTGGGTACAAAGGCTCCGAGGTCATGTCTTCGTTGAGCAAATCGAGCAAGCCGTTTTTCGAAAGGATCTTTTTTCCGTTGTAATTGATAGTCAGCCCGGTATTGAGATAGGCGTAATTGCGCAACATGGTCTCAATAATTTCATCCTGATACTTATAATTTTCAAAAAGCGTATCGTCAGGTACAAAATAAATATAAGTTCCTCTGTCGGATGAATCATCGAATACATTGCTATCGTTCTGCAACTTTCCCTGTACAAATTCGGCACGCCGGCTTTGACCATCGCGATAACTTTGCACAACAAAACGCGATGACAATGCATTCACAGCCTTCACACCAACCCCGTTCAATCCTACCGACTTTTTAAATGCTTTCGAATCGTATTTTCCACCTGTGTTCATTATCGAGACCGCATCCACCATTTTGCCGAGCGGAATTCCCCGGCCAAAGTCACGCACTTCCACATGCCCATCGCTAATGCTCACAACAACGTTTTTTCCTGCACCCATGCGGTACTCATCAATACAGTTATCGAGCACTTCTTTGAGCAGTACATAAATTCCATCATCGGCATGTGAGCCATCGCCTAATTTACCGATATACATACCGGGACGACGACGAACATGCTCTAAGCCTTCGAGCGTGATAATGTTGCTATCACCGTAATCAACATTTTGTGAGATATTTAATTCTTCCATATACCCCTATTCCCCGAAAGGGAAGTTTAGTTAGTATTGATTTTATTCATTAAAAATTATTATTCTGATGCTTCATCAGGTTTTGCTAATGTCACTGAAAATAACTGCGATTTTATCTGGCAATCCAGCCTTCAGGATTCAAAAGCGTTCGTCCTTTATAAATCTGAAAATAAAGTTCGGTTTTATTATCATTATCGCCATCGGTGTAAATTTTGCCGATGGACTGTTTGGCCGAAACCTTATCGCCAATATTTACATATATACTTGTTAAATTGGCATATACAGTTCTGTATTCGCCATGTTTTATAATGACGGCATTGTTACTTCCCGGAATCGAAAAGCGCTGGGTTACTTCGCCTTCGAAAACAGCACGCGCATTGGTACCCGATGGCGTTTGAATGTAAACTCCCTTGTTATTGGTAGTAACATGCTTGAGCACCGGGTGTGGATGAACTCCGTAATGTCCACTTATAAATCCTTTGTCGGTAGGCCATGGCAAACGCCCTGAATTGGCCGAGAAGTTACCTGAAATTAATTTTTCTTCCTTTGTAAGCATCGAAACAGAAGCGCTTTGCACCGGCGCTGATGTGGCGAGTTCTTTCTCTTCCTTTTTGGTGGAAGGTTTCGTTGAAGGTGTAGATGACTTCGTCCCTTTATTCTTCTGTTCGGCAGCCAGTCTTCTTTTTTCCTCGGCAGCCAGTCTTTTTCTTTCTTCGGCAGCAGCTCTTTCCTGTTCGGCTTTTCTTTTCAGCTCAGCTTTTCTTATTTCTTCGGCAATAATACGTGCAATTTTATTGTTCAGATCGTTCGCAATTTTTTGTTGCTTTTTAAGGTCAGCCATGAGCTTCTTTTCCTTTTTTTTCAAATCGGTAAGCATCCCTTTTTCTTTCTTCTCATCGTTGGTGAGTTTATTGGCTTCAACTTCCTTTTGCTTTACAACCTCTACCTTTGTTTGTTTGTTCTTGTTTAAACTATCCGATTTCACAACAATCTGCGTTTTCACATTTTCGATTTTCTTCACCTGTTGCTTTCGGTAGTCGGAGTACTCCTGAAGGTATCTCAACCTTCGATAGGATTGATCGAAAGAATTGGCCGAAAGCACAAACATGATTTTGGTATAAACGCTCCGGTTGAGATGCGCTTCCTGCACCAATCGGGCGTAATCGCGCTTTAAAGTGGATAGCCGGTTTTCGAGCAGGCGTTTTTCCTGATTCAACCGTTGCACTTCTCCATCCAATTCATTGATTTCCTTGCCTATATTATTAATAAGCGTCTTGCGCTCAACAATATTTTTATTTATAATTGTAAGTTTATTCAGAGAACTGCGTTGCGATTTTTTTGTTTCGTTCAACATTTTGCTGGTCGACTCAAGCAATTGCAGGGTTTTATTGCGCTGTTTTTCAAGCTCCTTCACCGACTGAGCCTGTAAAGAGCAAACCAAAACAGATAATATCGCAACGACAAAAAACTTTTGAACAGTTCGAAAAACCATAACTTTTTATTTTTTCATTAATTGATTGATATCGGCACGATCATACCTGGCCGGATCGATAGGCGAAAACCCAATTCTGTTGTTAAAAACCACCCTCGAAATGCTAAAGTCGCAATTCATTGCGTGCTTTTTGCTCAATGCTTTGAGCTTAATCTTCTGAGGAAATACGATTCCATCTATTGGCGAAAATTCGCTGTAGTCAACCGCCATCACATAGTCCGAAGTATTCGACTTTAATTCTGTTTGCTGAATTCTCAACTGACTGTTAATTTCAGAAGTCTGCGTTATTTTTTCATTCTTATAAATGATTTTACTCAGCAAACCGTCCAACGCTTCAATTGTGCATTTCTCTTCACGGAATTCAGCAGAACCCACAGTGAAAAGCCGGTTCGAAATAAGCGATTGCAAGTCGGAATAATTCACCGTCAGCCCAAACTTGGTTTCGAACAATTTAAAATCAGTGGCATACAAGCGCTTGTTTATTTTGTCGAAAGCAAGGATGCTGTCGGGCGTGATCTCTAGTTTAAACATTTCGATCCCCAATGCCGGCTGTATAGAAATGTGCATAGCCGAATCGGTACGTATTTTACAGCTTGCCGATACATTAAATGTCCGTCCATCGAGATTAAGGTACAAACTCATTTTACTCACATTGGCGGTACTGAACTGAGGTTCGTTGAACCGCACTTTTTGAATTAACTCCGTATTTTTAGTTTTGCCAGTAGTTATCTGATGAACAACCGATTGTTTCGACTTACATGCAGTAAAAAAAACAATCAGCGTTACAAAAAACAGTATATTTATCTTTTTCATTTTAAGTTGATTTTATTTTAATCCGTCCTTAATTTTAAGCTTCAGACTTTCTGAGGTGCTGTCAAACTCGAGCGATTTTTTCCACATTTCCACCGCTTTGGTTTCGTCTCCGCTTTTCCACAGAATATCGCCGTAATGATCATATATCACGCCGGCTTCGTATCCGGGTTTCAGGTTGTCGATGGCTCTTTCGATGTAAAATTTTGCAAGCGAATAATTTCCCTGTTTATAAAAAATCCAGGCATAAGTATCGAGATAAGTTGTATTATCAGGCTCTTTCTCAACAGTTTTAGCACTCATACTCTCAGCTTTCTTCAAATCTACATTTTCCTCCGAAAGATAATAGGCATAATTATTCATAACAAATATATTGCCCGGATTAATCTTCAAAGCCTGATCGTAGGATGCAAATGCTTGTTCCTTGTTGCCGATTTTATAATATATATCGCCCATCTGCGCATAAATATCTGTTTTCAGGGCCATTTCTTTATCGGAAATTACCTCCAGCGCCTGTTGGTTTGTTTTTAAAGCCGCATCATATTCCTTGAGCTGAAACTGTGTAATTCCTCTGTAAAAATACCATTGTGCCACTTTCGGTAAACTCTCTATGGCACGGGCTGTTACATCCATCAATTTAGGATAATTCTGTTCCGAAAGATAAATCTGAATCAGCTGAAACCAGGTTTGCTCATTTTTCGGGTTGATGTTCAGCATCGATTCAAGTTCGGAGACAGCTTCGGCATTGCGCTTTCTGAATTGCAAAAACACAGCATAATAGCCATGTACTTGTTCTTCCATTGGGTAACGATCGACCAATAACTTAAACAGCGACTCTGTTTCGTCAAGTTTCACTGTATCCTGAATAAGCTTTTGCACATACTGACCCAAAATCTCTATTTTTTGCTCCACCGCCAGCTGATCTATCTTGAGCGCCTTTACAATGGCATCCGTTGCTTTTTGCGGCTCATTCATTTGGTTGTAATAGTCCGAAAGCGAAACATAAACATAAGGATTCTCAGGATCCGTTTTCAGTATCTCCTGAAATATCTCAAAAGCTTTCTCAGGCTCGTTTTGCTGCATATAAATATCGCCTCGTACGACCCTGAAACGGGATTCGGCAGGATATTTTTGTACAAGCTTATCAATTTCGGCAATTGCCTTTTTAGGTTTACCTAACTCCCTGTATAAATTAAATTTTTCAATGGCCAGAGATTCGTCTACGCCTGTCATTTTTTCAAGGGCATTAAAGGCATCAATCGCCTTTTGATATTGCTTGTTCTGCTTGAACAGCGAAGTGAGTATCTGATACACTTCTTCCTTCGCGGGATATTTTTTTTGCAGTTTTTCGGCCACATCAATGGCGTCATCAATCTTTTTGAGCTGAGCGTACGAAGAGATAAGTTGAAGATGATACCACCAGTTTTGCGGGTTTAATTTTAATGCTTTTTCGAAATAAACAACAGCCTGTTCGTTCAGGTTCGCTGCACTATAAAGCACTCCTAACTCCGAAAGCAAACCTGCATCCAGTGAGTCGATCTGATAACACATTTTCATGTTTTCGAGTGCCTGATCGTACAAACCTTCTCCTTTGAGCCTTATTCCCTCGTAAAACAGATAATCAAATTTTTTCTGCTCTGTTGCGGACAACCTTACCTTGCCGTTTTCATTGCGGCCCGATTTAGTAATCGCCGAGCACGATGCCAACAACATCAGGAGTACAGGAAAAAATAAATATATACTTTTTTTCATCTTTATCTCAGATTATTTCGATGCCAACAACAAGACATCAGTGCTTTCCGGTATGTCCGAAGCCGCCTTCACCACGTTCACTTTCATCAAGTGCAGTTACCTCCACCCATTCAGCCTGTGCGTGCGCTGCTATTACCATCTGGCAAATTCTTTCACCATCATTAATTTCAAATTCTTCAGCCGATAAATTTACAAGAATAACGCAAATCTCACCCCGGTAATCAGCATCTATTGTTCCCGGCGAATTAAGTACAGTAATGCCTTTTTTAATGGCCAAACCACTGCGTGGACGGATTTGTGCTTCGTATCCCTCGGGAAGCTGAATGTACAAGCCAGTAGGAATCAATTTTCGTTCCAATGGTTTGATAATGATTGACGCTTCTAAATTTGCACGGATATCCATCCCCGCCGAATAAGCTGTAGCATATTCCGGAACAGCATGTTTCGAACGATTTACTATTTTGATTTGCATTTAATTATCTGTTATTTATCCCGACTATGATCGGAGTTACTATTCATTAGTTAATAAAAGGAATACAAACAGCACATTACTGATTTGCGCCTGTGATACGCTGTTGTTCTTATTATTTATTTGAATATAAAAATTTTATCTTTGTAAAAAACATTTGACTTAGCTACAAAAATACAAATTTTTATTGTTAACGGTTTGTAGTGTGTCACTAAAAAATATTTTTTAAGCTTTTACAAAACATAAATCGTTTTTTAATGGGGAAAAGAGCCCGGAGCAGGCGCTGTCGGGGGAAGTAATCTGATTACAAACAGCCATTCCATCTGTAAACCCGAGCACTTCAACAATTACACAACAAGGTATTATCCTCCGGGAATCAAAGGCAATCGCCGGCATTGATTTCAACCCCAAACGATTGAGAATATGTATAAAGAAAAGAAAAATTGCAGGAGATAGAGATACAATCCGCTTTTTGTGTCTGCTTCTTTCTCCTTAGAAAAAAGCAGGTCCTTTATCTGTAAATATACAAATCATCGTTGGAGAGTGATGTATTATAGCGTCTTAGTTTCTTAACATCCGGGCCTGCAGCCGGACCTGAATTCGGTTCCGGATAACCGGAACCATAGCCGATATTGTAAACCGAACCACATTTCTCACATTTTACCTGACCCAATCCATCCTTTACCGGATAAACTCTGACATCGCGTTTTACTTCATAAGGACAAGCCATATCGAAAGCATAGTAAATTGTATTTCCACTGTCATCGAGAATGACCCCTGTACAAACCAGAATGCCTCCGTACCCTATCATATCGTTTACATTTATCCTTTTTTCGAAAAGCAAAAACTGATTTGTTGAATTTTTGAACGTGGGATAGGTACTGGTAAGGTTCAGCTTTAAACTTACCGTATACAAAGGAATGGGCGAATCATTGTTGTCGTCGCATCCACTCCAAATGGCCATTATAAGAAAGGCTAAAAACAGCCTGAGACGGTAAAACATTGTTGATTCTTTTTTTTTTAGTTTCCCAATGCCAACACGATCAGAAAAGTTGAAAATACTGTTTTTAATTTTGTTGAAAAGATTAGCCTAATTCGCCAATGCGCCACAATTCATCATCCGTAAAATTGGGAGTTTTGAGCGCATCTATATTGTCCTGCAACTGTTTCACCGAACTGGTGCCCACAATTACTGAATTCACCTGTTTTTGATGAAGACACCAGACCAAAGCCATCTGTGCCAATGTCTGTCCTCTTTGAGCAGCTATATCGTTGAGTTGGCTGATTCTTGCAACAAGTTCGGGAGTAATCTGACTCGACTGCAGGAAACCGTAACTGTGTGCCGCACGCGAGTTTTCGGGTATTCCATGCAGGTATTTATCGCTTAACATTCCCTGTGCCAATGGCGAGAATCCTATAAATCCAACACCATGCTCGGAAGCCAGTGGCAACACTTCCCGCTCAATTTCGCGGGAAAAGATGCTGTATTTTCCCTGATAAATCAAACAGGGCGTTCCGTTTTCCTTCAAAATGCGATAAGCTTCACGCGCTTTGTCTTCGGGGTATTTCGAAATCCCGACATACAAAGCTTTTCCCTGTTTCACCATGTCGGACAAAGCACCCATTGTTTCCTCAAGCGGAGTGTTCGGGTCGAAACGATGCGAATAAAAAATATCCACATAATCGAGTTTCATGCGCTTCAGACTTTGTTCCAGGCTGGCGATTAAATACTTTCTTGATCCACCATCGCCATAAGGTCCCGGCCACATGTCATGTCCGGCTTTGGTGCTAATGATCATCTCGTCGCGATAGGACGAGAAATGGTCTTTCAGCATCTTGCCAAAATTTTTCTCGGCACTACCAAAAGGAGTTCCGTAATTGTTGGCCAGATCGAAATGCGTGATGCCATTGTCGAAAGCATGTTTTATCATTTTCAACGCTTCGTCGGCATCATCCACATCGCCAAAGTTATGCCATAAACCAAGCGAAATCTTTGGCAACTGCAATCCGCTTTTTCCACAATAGTTATAGCCCACCCCGTCAGTATATCGCTGAGGATTAGGAATGTATTTTTCTGTATGTGACATTGGAATGAAGAATTTGAGAATTTGAAGATTTGAGAATTTGAATGTTCGAACATTCAAATTTTCAAACCCTTTAATCTTTATATTTGTGTTTAGAACTTTACTTCAGGTGCTTTTTCGCTTCCTTCTTCTGCTTCGAAATAGGCTTTCTTTTCAAATCCGGCCAATGAAGCTACAATGTTTGTAGGGAATTTACGCACCGTTGCATTAAAATCTTTCGACAATTCATTGAACCTGCCACGTTCGGTAGCGATACGGTTTTCAGTACCTTCCAACTGTGCCTGCAATTCGAGGAAATTCTGATTCGCTTTCAGTTCAGGATAGTTTTCGGTAATCATCAACAACTTTCCTAAAGCCGAGCTTAATTCTCCCTGAGCAGCCTGATATTGTTGCAATTTCTCAGGAGTCAGATTGTTAGGATCAACTGTGATCTGAGTTGCTTTGGCACGTGCAGCCACCACTCCTTCGAGGGTTTCGCTTTCGTGAGAGGCATAACCTTTTACAGTGGCCACAAGATTAGGAATCAAATCGGCACGACGCTGGTATTGATTTTCAACATTGGCCCACTGTCCGCCTACCGCCTCGTCTTTAGTTACCAAACCGTTGTATTTCGAAACTCCCCAAAAGATGGCAAGGATAAGAATACCTGCTACCGATAATAGAATGATTGAACTTCTTTTCATAATGGTCTTATTTTTAATTATTTGTTTTTTTTATAATGATCTAAATAGTAAATAGTAAATGAAAAAATAGTAAATAAAATTACCATCCGCTTGTGGCACCACCGCCACCCGACATTCCACCGCCGAAACTTCCACCACCACTGAATCCACCGCCACCAAAACCTCCGCGACCGCTAAATATACCTCCTGCCACAGCTCCTCCCACTAATGCACCGCTATTGCGTTGCAAACGAGGAATATTGTCGTTATGATGTTCTTCGTATCCACAGAATTTACAATGAAAGGTGACCCGTTCGGTACCGGCGCTGATATATGTAGGCGCTACAACTGTTCGTTTATCTTTCAAAATAAATGCCTTCGTGTTGCATTTCGGACAGTTACTGTAGGCACTTGGTTTATCAAGGGTGAAAATAGCTTCGTTTTTACAGCTATCGCACACAAAAACGTCGTAGTCCACAGCATGCAGTTGTTCTTCGAATTGCTGCGCCAATTTAAGATGTGCATCTTCCTGTTTTTCACTCAGGATGTGCATTTTGCCATCACATTCGTTGCACTGAATAGGCTCGCGACGAATTTTCCTCATCATCACTTTAGCGTAAAGGTTTGCCGGAATTGTTGTGAAAGGAACAACAAGCAGCAATACGATAAGTTCGAATGCTAATTTCAATAGAATAATTGCAACAAAGCCAATGATCGGCACCAACACCGCAATCAGCAGCAATGCACTTGTTTTATTGCTTTTAATAGCCTTGTAACGGGCTATATTGTTTGGATAACGACTGTCTTTTCTTACTTTTTTTACAATATTGTTTACCCATACAAGCGAAAGAATGATAAGTATCAGGTAAAATCCTGCTGCAAGTGGTAAAATTTCGTCCCAGGCAATGGGAGTTTCGGCTTTTGTTTCGAAAGGTTCGTTTTTTACAGTACTCACTATTCTTTGCACCCCTGCCAACATCCCCGCATCATAATTTTCGTTTTTGAATTCGGGAATCATTGCCTGTGTTTGAATTCGTTTACAAATAGCATCGGGCAAAACGCCTTCGAGTCCGTAACCGGTTTCGAAGGTTACTTTTCGTTGGTCAAGGACAAAAAGCACCAACAATCCATTGTTGTTCTGCGATTTTCCAATGCCCCATGTTTTGAACAATGTTGTAGCAAATGATTTAATATCTTCGTAACCGATGGAACTGACAGCCACCACTGCTACTTCGGAACCATTTTGAGCCTCTAACGAATCGAGTAATACATTGATGCGCGACACTGCTTCCTGACTTAAAATACCATCCGGGTTACTCACATAAGCATTCGCATCCTGTGTTTTCGGATTAGGAATTGTACTGACAGTATACTCTGTCCCGAAAAGGAAAGAGCTTACCGAAATAAAAATAAGGATCAGTGTTTTTTTCATCATCAATATTTTTTAAAGCTGAGTTCTCGAGTCCAGGAGTTCTATTTCGAAAATGAGTGTTGAGTAAGGAGGAATGTCACCATATGCTTCATCTCCGTAACCCAAATCAGATGGGATATAAAATATATATTTGCCTCCAACATTCATTTTTCGTACACCTTCGACCCATCCTCTCACCAAAGAAGCCAAAGATTGAGTAAAATTATCATTTTTATCAAAAACAGTTCCATCAATTAACGTCCCTTTGTATTTTACTGTTATTATGCTATTCACATCCGGTTTTCCCATTTCGCCCTGATGAATCACTTTGTAACACAAGCCGCTTTCGGTCCTATG
>CAYMHE010000026.1:0-29035 GCA_964390175.1 uncultured Paludibacter sp. | reverse complement strand
TGAGTAATTCTATAATATCTGACTTTCGATAGAATATTTTATTATTCACTTGTGAGTAAGAAATTATTCCTTTGTCTCTCCAATTTAAAGCTGTCTTGGAACTAATGCCCATTAATTCAATGAATCTGGAATTGTCAATTATTGGGTCATCAGCAAACTCAATTTGGTTCGCGAATGTCGCAAAGTGGGAATCAATTTTTGAAATTAGTTTTTCAAATTGCTCGTTTAAATAATCTTCGTCGTATCTCATTATTTTACCCTCCCACCATTAAGTATTGCTTTGACTTCACTCATTTTGTATCGACGTTTACCTCCTACCTCTGAAGAGCACAAATAACCACGCTTATTCCAACGCCATAATGTAGATAGATCTACATCAAGAATTTCACAAACTTGTTTTGGACTTGGGTAGGTTTCGGCTTTGTCGGAAATTACAACTTCTTCCAGATCTCGTTTTGTAGATTCGATTAGGTCTATTGCAAATTGTTTTAAATCGACTAAAGAAACGGCAATCGTTACGTTACCTGATTCTTGCAAAATGTTATTTAAGTTCATGATAAAAATATTTTCTTTTTTGCTGTCCGCCAATGGTGCGCACTCATTGACTTGCTTGCAATGCAAAAATATATTGTGGTAATTGAGGTCTCCAATAAAAAGGAACAAAAAATAACGCACATAATACATTGTGTATCTGTGCGTTATAAAATAACGAAAAATTATTTTGTGGTCGTTTTGTGGTCGTTCTGTGGTTAATATTGCTTTTTATTGCGGAATGATTCTTTTCAACAGTTTTATCCATTTTGTGTCTGTCACATTTGCTCCGCTACAATCCGACTTATTATAACCTAAACTTTTTGCAGATTCTTTATACCAAATTGAACCCATTTGTTTTGACATGTAATAGATTAATAGTTTTACTTTTGATTTTGTTTTAATTTTCAATAAAGAGAAATTGGCAGTTTGAATGCATTTAACAAAATCTGATTCACTACAAATAAATATGTCATTATTGCATTGCTCATATATATTAGAAATTAAACTTTTATTGAAATTAAATGAGTGAATGCCCTTTTCTTCAACAAAAGTTTCTGAGTTTAATTCATTCTTATGATTCTCTGATTTGGTATCAGTTATAAACGGTGTAACATCACCGAAGTATTTTATTATTTCATTTACAGTATCTTTTGTCCATTCAAATATCCACCTATAAAAATTTTGAGGCTCAAATATTGAAGTTTCTTCTTTGTGTTGAGAATACCATTCGTTGTAAAAATCTATCATAGGATAAAACTTGTTCTTTATGTCTATTTCAAATCCCTTACCGTTAATTGGATTATCAAATTCTACCCGTAAAGCTTTTTTGAAGCTATAAAAATATTCGGTATGTTTGTTAATTTGATAAGTAAATAATGAATACTGATTATCAGCAGAAATATTATTTTTTATAAACTCTATATCCCAACTTCTTGCAATAGAAATACATGTTTCTAAGTTAGCAGCGAACTTATCTATATCAATATCGTTTTTGTTTGATATAGCTTGTGAATCAATGGATAAATTATTACTTGGAACTGAACGAGAGTTGTTTTGTAGTGGTATTGAAGTTGTACTGATTGAATCATTAAGTTCCAACTCTTCTCTTGCGTAATTAACTCCCTGCTCAATTTGTACAATATCTTGCCAGAAAAATTTTCGGTCATTACTACGCTCCCAAATATCATTTGTGATTTCACCTGTTTCATTCAAATAGCATGGATAATCATAATTATTCATATAACCTCTATTTTGTACAAATTCCTTGTCATCAGCAATTCTTCTTAGGCTATCTTGTATGCGTTCGTCCATCAGGTCAGTAACAATCTCACCATCAAAATTTATTCCAGATCCGGATTTTACACTCGACACAACCCAATCATCTTCTGTTAATCGTTTTTTGTATTTTCTAATTATTTCATTCTTGTAAGATTCCAACACGTTATGGCAGCCATCAAAATAATCAGAGAACTCAACAAAATTATCACGTTTAGCAATTTGCGCTTCTCTTTTGAAATAAGATTGATAAGACGTTTTTTGTTCACGGTGTTCTGTGTAGGCGTTTAAAACAATTTGTTTATAGTTCATAGAGCTGTGATTTGTGTTAATGGCATTTTTGTTTGTTGAATTACCTGATTCTAAACGAGGTAATTCGTCAATATATTTTTGCGATAGTTCCAAACTTCCAATGTAAAAATCTACGTAAGTAATACAACGATACTGTTTTAGGTATATTCCGCTTTCTTTTTGCAGTCTGATTAAATCAATCCCGTAAATAAGTAAGAGGGCATCTAATCGATTTGCAAACATTACTTGTACGCGGACAAACTGCTCCAAACAATGTTCAACAGATCCTTTTTCATTTACTTGTTGACCTGTTATTTTACAAAATTGACTGTTAATATAATATACCCGATCAATATCTTTTTTATATCTATCTATAAAGCTATTACATGCTTCTATTTGTTCTTTAGGCGTTCCAGATTGATTCCCAGCCGTATCAAATAGAATTTTATCTGGTGGCAACGCCTCCCAATGTTTCCTGTCACTTTCACAGTCCTGTATATCTTTTTTTCGTCGGTTTACAGTTGCAGTTGGACAATAAATGCTACTTATCTCGGAAAAAGGTTTTAGTAAAGAAAAAATGTATCTTTCCTTTTGTTTGTCTGTTTGACATTCATTTAGATTTCTTTCTATTTCATCAATTAGAGGACTTTCAGTGTAGATTAATACACCATCATCAAATGCTTCTGTTGCCTCTAAAATTAATTTGGGCAATACAACATCATAGTAGTTTTGCCATTTTTCATTTAATTCAGTTTTATTGTTACCACGGGGCATATATCCCAAGTCATATTTTACCCTAATATAATCAATGCAATTATGCACAACTTCGCCAAATTCAAAGGCTTTGAAGAAAGGTGTTTCTATTGATTTGTCCATTTAGTATTATAACTGTAGTAATGAGGGATCAGATTCATAAAAATGCATTGACATGATTTCTACATCAACAAATTGACTAAATCCTTTTTCATATCTTCATCAATTTCACGGTATCTGGCAAATGCCTTGCTGCCTTCTTTGTGTCCGCTTAATGAGCCTACTAAATTAGGGTCTTTTACTTGTTTATACAAATTACCCACAAAACAACGTCGTGCAAGGTGCGAGCTTGCCAGTTTATCTAAAGGCTGTTTTTCTTCCTCCCTGGTTGTTGGATTAATTACCGTAACCATTCGTGTTAAGCCTGCAAGGCGAAACATGTCTTTTATTGAAGCATTGTATTTTTGCTCACTGATAAATGGCAAAAGTTTTGGACCTTCCGGGTATCTGTTCAAAATTTCCAATGCTGTTGCATTAAGTGGAACTCGTACAGTAATTGGGCGACCTTCTTTTGTCTTACGTGGTACATACTCAATAGCTCCATTCATTACATTATCCTTAGTCATCTTATAAAGGTCTCCGACACGACACCCAATCAAACATTGAAATACAAAAATATCTCTTTGCACTGCTAAAGGTGGGCGTTTGGATAAATCGGCTTGGTAAAGTTGATTTCGTTCATCTATTGTTATGTAATACGGAGTGCCATAAACGCATTCTTCTACGGCATAACCTTTGAATGGATTATTGGTTGTTTTGCCAACTTCTATTGCCCATAGAAAGAAAGTTCTGAGCTTTGTAAATATGTCGTTGATTGTGTTCTGTCCTCGTTTTTGTGGCGTGCGTTTTTCAGGAAATAATGTGTATATTTCCGGAAAGTCAATAAATATCTGGTGTTCGTTACACAAAAATTCTTCAATATCACGTAGAGTATCTGAAGTGATAGTGTCAAAGTGCAATGTAACTGGTTTATGCTTTACAGCCCTGTAAACCTCATAACGTTGTAAGGCCCGTTTAATGACCTTGAAGTTATTCTTCCTGACATCGGATATTTTACGCTTTGCAAGAAATTCATCAAACACTTCAAAAAAGGTAGGTTGCTTTTCTTCTTCAACCGGAATAAAGTATTTGTGTGGATTTAGAACTTTGTCGATTTCGATATCCAACAAATCAGAAGTGAGTTCGTCTTTTCGGGGGTTGGCATTATAAATATCAATCAACAATTCTTTTCGAGCCATTACTGCCTTATTGAAAGTGATCCGTTTTTCAGTATCGAAAATTACCTTTGCTTTAATGCATTGGTTTTTCTCGTCCCATAAATCTGAATTGACAGTTAGCTCACTTTTATGAAACAATTGAATGTTTCGACCATCGCTTAAGCGAAAACGTACATTGACATCATTTGCCTTTTTTGTGGAAATGCGGATAAAAGCCTTAACAGTTGCCATGATATTGAAGTGTTAGTTGGTTGTGCAAATATACAAAATTTGCACAACATTTGCACAACATAATGCAATTATCTTCAATAAAATGCACGATAAAAGCTGCAATAAAAATGGCTAAATATATGTATTTCAGTTACAGCTACTTACAATTGGCTTATTTATAAAGGTTTTGCGTTTGTACCCATATTGCAGTACTCAAACACGGCTCTGGGTACGGAAAACCTCAATAACAATGTGTTCATAACACAGTTATTGAGGTTTTTTATTTTTACTGAAACGGTGCTGAAACCTTTTAGTCTCTTTTATATTGATATAAAAATAGTATCAGTGTTTATAGCAGTTAATTCAAACAGAATAACCGATTCGGCTGATTGTACCCAGTGTTTAAAGTCATTTATGTTGGCATGATGGGGGATGTACTCCAGTAGTTTGTCGAGATCGAAGCTGTCGGCCGCTACTCCTGCTCCTGAGCGCAAAGCATCCATTACATTACATTCTTGCTCTATATGCGTTGGAACCATAAGTACCGGTTTATTCAGGTACATAGCTTCGCAAACCGACTCGAATCCTCCTGTAGTAGCATAAGCTTTGGCGCCTGTCATCAATTTCAGAAAAAGCTGATCGTTCAGCCGGTGCATGGTTAAATTGTGGCTTGCTATTGTGGTTGTGTCGGCGTTTCTTCTGTCCCAGAAAAAATGTAATTCTTCGGATGTATTACTTTCGCTCCATTTTTTGAGGTCTTTCATATAGCCATCATTGAGCAAATATCCAAGCATATAATTCCCCTTTCTTGATTTCTGATGCAATAGTTCCCGGCGAAGCAGCGGAGGTACAATGCCAATAGTGCCCTTGTTGCCTGTATCTTCTCTTCTGAACGAAAGCGCCAGTATTTTGCTCGAATTAAAGGCTGTAAAACGGGAGTAAAGGTTAAGTAAATAAAACTTAAACCATTTATTCCCTGTGTATTCGAAATTTGAAGTGAGAAAATAATATTGATGCGCCATGTTCACCATGGGTACTTCCGGATTGAAAACGCCATAGGTAATGCCACACAATAATTCGTAAAAGTTAATCACAATGTCTGCTTGCTGCTCGCGGATGGTGCGGCGAATCGTGAAAATACTTTCGATATAAACTGGTAAAAGTAAAATGTTATAAAAAATGCTGGCTAAAAGAAATGGCTTTTTGCCTTTGGGCATAGGCATAAAATTAGGGCTTTGAAATTGTATAATTTCGGTATTCATTTTCTCCGGGAAAAAATCGGGGAGTACTCGTTTTTTGCTTTTCCCTACCATTACAGCCACTACTTCATGCCCGTTGCGCTCAAGCATTTGTTTCAAACTTATGGCTTGCGTTAAATGTCCACGACCTTCACCTTGTACTATAAATAAATATCTCATTGAAAGAACAGTTTTATAAATGGATCGAAAAAATTAAGTGAGTATGCTATTCTCTCTGACTTTAACAGGGGTGTGTCGAGTTGTATGGCGTTTTTAAGCTTGTTGTCAGTTGGGATTTCCTTGTGTAGGTATACTTCCCACGTGCCGTCTTCATGTTCGAGCAGGGCCGACATGGTTTCTACCCAGTCTCCCGAATTAAGATAATGTATGCCATCGATGTGTTGGTTGGCAGGTTGATGAATATGCCCGCAGATAATGCCATCTGCATGACGTAGTTGAGCCAGCTTTACAAGTTCGTTCTCGAAATCGGAAATGTATGATACTGCCGATTTTACTTTTTGCTTAATGCTTTGCGAAAGTGAGAAATAGGGGAGTCCTCTCCGGGTCCGATACAGATTGTATATTCTGTTGAGCCAAAGCAGGAAAGTGTATCCTACATCGCCCAGCTTGGCCAGCCAAACCATTTTCGAAGTCACATTGTCGAAAATATCGCCATGCGTTACATAGTAGGTTTTGCCATTTCTGTTGTGTACATAGTCTTTTACAATAGTGATATTAGCAAATGTAAAGGGCGCAATCTGATCAATAAAATCATCATGATTTCCACGGATATACACAACGTTGGTGTTTTGATTTTCCATCATTTTCATAATTACTTTGAAAAGCTCCGTGTGCTCCTTTTTCCATTTTCCTTTTCCGTTCTTTTGTAGATGCCAGCCATCAATGATGTCGCCGTTCAAAATCAAAGTGGCGCAATTTACTGAACTTAAAAAATGAGTGAGTTCTTTTGCTTTGGAATGTTCGGTGCCTAAGTGTACATCCGATATTACAATGGTGGGATAGTATTTGGGTAGCATCATATCGTTTTTACCTGCAAAATAAACCTTTGCGTATTGCAATGCCAACACAGTCAGGTGAAAAGAGCATGAAGTAAATATGACGGTCGAATTTCAAATCAATCAGAAGTTTACTTACATATCTATAGTGTGTTATTTTTTCTATTTCTTTCCTACTGCCACTTAACTGAAAAGTTGTATCTTTGCAGCTTCAAAAAAAAGCGATATTACGAATAAAAAATAATACGATAACGAAATGAATTTTATCGAAGAACTTCAATGGCGTGGCATGATTCATACAATGATGCCCGGAACAGAAGAACAACTGGCTAAAGAACTGACTGCGGCTTATGTGGGCATTGACCCTACTGCCGATTCGCTGCATATCGGTCACCTGGTGAGCGTGATGATGCTTCGCCATTTTCAGCGTGCGGGTCACAAACCTATTGCATTGGTAGGTGGAGCTACAGGTATGATTGGCGATCCTTCGGGTAAATCGGCCGAGCGTAATTTGTTGGACGAAGCAGCTTTGCGCCATAATCAGGAGTCCATTAAAGCGCAGTTGGCTAAATTTCTTGATTTTGATAGCGATGCTCCTAATGCTGCCGAGTTGGTCAACAATTACGATTGGATGAAGGACTATTCTTTCCTCGATTTTATCCGCGATATTGGTAAGCACATTACTGTGAACTATATGATGGCCAAGGATTCGGTAAAAAAACGTTTGAGCTCCGAGTCAAGTGTGGGGATGTCGTTCACCGAGTTTTCGTACCAGCTCTTGCAGGGCTACGACTTTTTGTGGCTCAATCAGCATAAAAACTGTAAACTGCAAATGGGTGGTTCCGATCAGTGGGGAAACATCACTACTGGTACTGAACTGATCCGCCGTAAAACCAATGGCGATGCTTTTGCACTTGTTTGTCCTTTGATTACAAAGGCCGATGGTGGTAAGTTTGGCAAGACCGAGAGTGGAAACGTTTGGCTCGACCGTCGCTATACTTCGCCCTATAAATTCTTCCAGTTTTGGCTGAATGTAAGCGATGCTGATGCCGAAAAGTATATAAAAATCTTTACATCTATAGATAAAGCAGAAATTGATGGTCTGATTGCCGAACATGCGGCAGCACCTCATTTACGCATCCTTCAGAAACGTTTGGCGCAGGAGGTGACAGTCATGGTACATTCGCAGGACGATTATGATGCTGCTGTAGAAGCGTCGAACATTCTTTTTGGTAACGCCACTTCTGAGGCATTGAAAAAATTAGACGAAGATACGCTCCTTGCTGTGTTCGAAGGTGTGCCTCAGTTCAAGGTGAAGAAGGCTGTTTTTGCCGAAGGCGTTAAAGCCATCGATTTAATGGTGGATATGGCTGCTGTTTTTCCCTCGAAAGGCGAAATGCGCAAACTTGTTCAGTCGGGTGGCGTCAGTGTGAATAAAGAAAAAATCGACAATCAGGATATGCTCATTACCCAATCTGAACTGCTGAATGGCAAATACCTACTGGCTCAGAAAGGTAAAAAGAACTATTTTTTACTCATTGCTGAAGAATAGAACTGAAAAAATATGCAATAATTTCGGTAAAAGATTTTGCTGAAATGAAAAACAATCGTATCTTTGCACCGCTTTTGTGAAAAGCTCTAATGATTGTCTCATGGTGTAATGGTAGCACTGCAGTTTTTGGTTCTGCCTGTCTAAGTTCGAATCTTGGTGAGACAACAATAACAACAACGGTTGAATTTCAGCAATGGACTTCAACCGTTTTTTCCCTGAAAATTTCCAAAACAATGGTTTTGGTCAACAATAATCTCTACTGTCTTATGGTGTAATGGTAGCACTGCAGTTTCTGGATCTGCCTGTCTAGGTTCGAATCCTAGTAAGACAACTTTTTAAACAAAAACAAACCCTGATAATTCAAAATTATCAGGGTTTGTTTGTTTTGGGAACTGACTGAAAAAGTCTTCAGTTGGTTAATGTTTCACAGGCTTGTAAATGTGCGACGAATGTCCGTAGAACAATTCGGCTGCTTCCATTACTGTTTCCGACAGTGTAGGGTGGGGGTGAATGGTCAATGCAAGGTCCTTTACGGTAGCGCCCATTTCTATGGCCAACACACCTTCGGCTATCATTTCACCTGCTCCTGGTCCGCAAATACCTATACCAAGTATCCTTTCCGTTTCAGGGTCGATAATCAGTTTTGTCAATCCATCGTTCCTGTCAAGCGTTGTGGCACGTCCACTGGCTGCCCAGGGGAATTTTGCCAACTCAAACTTGATACCTTTTGCCTTGGCCTGATTTTCTGTGATACCTGCCCATGCAATTTCAGGGTCGGTAAACACAACCGCAGGAATGGCAAGTGGTTCAAAGGCTACCTTCTTACCCGAAATGGCATCTACGGCCACACGTCCTTCGTGCGAAGCTTTGTGAGCCAGCATAGGTTCTCCCACAATATCGCCAATGGCGTAGATATTGTCGTCGTTGGTCTTCAAAGTGTTGTCGGCAATGATCCAACCACGCTCATTCACTTGTACTTTTGTGTTCTCAAGTCCCAAACCGGCAGTATGTGGCTTGCGACCAATCGACATCAGTACATAGTCGAAAACGTGCTCTTCTATTTGTTTGTCTTTGTTTTCTATGCGTACCAACAGTCCATCTGCTACTTCTTTAATCTCGACTACTTTCGATTGAAGCATGATTTTGTCGAAAGATGCTGAAATGCGTTTCTGCAAATGCGATACAAGGTCCTGGTCGGCCCCCGGAAGTAGCCTGTCCATAAACTCCACAACCGACACCTGAGTGCCGAGTGCCGAATAAACCGATCCTAATTCGAGACCGATGTAGCCGCCTCCCACTACAAGTAGTGATTTGGGAATGGCTGGTAAATCGAGCGCCGAAGTGGAGTTCAGCAAGCGTTTGCTTTCAATCTGCAACGAAGGTATGGTAGCAATGACCGACCCTGTGGCAATGATGGCTTTGTCGAACGAAATAAGCTCCGTTGAGCCATCTTCTTTTGTTACCTGAACGCTTGTCGACGATACGAACTTCGCCCGTCCCTGTACGAAATTAATTTTGCGCTGTTTGCTGAGTATACCCAGCCCTCCGGTGAGTTTCGAAACTACTTTGTTCTTAAACCCGCGAAGTTTATCAAGGTCGATTTGTGGTTCACCAAAGTTGATGCCCCATTCTTTGGCTTCTTTTGTTTCGTTCAAAAGTTTAGCCACATGCAGCAATGCTTTGGATGGAATACAGCCACGGTACAGACATACACCACCCGGGTTTTTCTCCAGGTCAATCAATGTTACATTCATGCCCAGATCGGCGGCATAAAATGCAGCAGCATATCCGCCGGGTCCGCCTCCGATTACAACTATATTTTGACTCATATGTTTTTTTTTCTATAAAGATAAATACTAATTGAATAAATGCTAAATTCTTTTATCCTTCAATAATAAATTTCATTGGGTTTTCGATCGCATCAATTACCCAGCGAAGGAAACGTATGCCATCGGCGCCGTCTATCACCCTGTGATCGTACGAAAGCGAAAGCGGCAACAATAGTCGTGGCTCAAATTTACCATCGATATACACCGGCTCCATATTGCCTCTCGAAACACCAAGAATGGCAACTTCAGGGGCATTGATGATAGGGGTAAAGAAGGTTCCGCCTATACCGCCAAGATTGGTGATTGTGAAACATCCGCCCTGCATATCGGCAATACTTGCTTTTTTGTTGCGGGCTTTTTCGGCCAGTGCGTTCATTTCGCGCGAAATTTCAATCACATTCAGCTGATCGGCATTTTTAATAACCGGTACAATCAATCCGAACTCAGTATCTACTGCTATGCCTATGTTGAGGTATTGCTTGTAGATCACTTCTTTGGCCTGCATATCGACGCTGGCATTGAACTGCGGGAATTTCTTGAGTGCCGAAGCAATGATTTTTACAAGAATAGCAGTCACAGTTAGTTTTACGCCCTGTTTTTCGGCTGTTTTGGCATAACTTTTTCGGAATTCTTCCAAGGCTGTGATGTCTGCTTTGTCAAACTGAGTCACGTGCGGAATGGTGTGCCATGCATAGCTTAAATGTTCTGCTGTTTTGTAGCGAATATTCGACATAGCCTGACGTTCCACTTCTCCGAATTTCGAAAAATCAGGCAATGGTTCCTGATGTTGTTCTGCCTTGATATGTTGTATTTCGTTCCGTTGCTGATGCAATGCTTTGCTGTAGGCTTTCACATCATCAAGTAGTATCCGCCCGCCGGGTCCTGTACCTTTGACCTTATTTACATCCACGCCTATCTCGCGCGCTAATCTTCGAACGGAAGGTGCGGCAGGAGCTGCATTTTGCAAAATCGGTGGTTGGTTTTCTACAGGAATAACTTTAGGAGCATCGGCAACTACAGCTTGCTGAGGAACAATTTCTATTGCTTTTTCAGCAACAACAGGAGCAGATGCCGAAGCTGCCGCAGGAGCTGAAGGTTGACTTTGAACAGATGAACCTTCCGATACCTTGAATATAACGGTGCCAATTTCTATTACATCGCCTTCGGCAACAAGTAGTTCTGTAATTGTTCCGGTCACAGTGGAAGGTACTTCGATGGTAGCTTTATCGGTTTCAAGTTCTAGTACCGACTGGTCGATACTCACTTTTTCGTCTACAGCCACCAATACTTTTATAATGGTTGCTTTGGTAATATTCTCACCTAATTCGGGGAGTTTAAATTCCTGAACTGAAGATGTAACTGCTGTTGGTTGAGGTGCTTCTACAGGCTGTGCTTCTGGTTGAGGAGGAGCAACTGCTTGTTTTTCTTCTGCTGCTGGTTCAGCTTTGGCCTGTTGGGTCGTTTCGACTGATTCGGCCGATTCAACAGAGAAAATAACCTGACCAATGCTCACGCTTTCGCCTTCGGCAACATTGATGGCAACTACTTTTCCGCTCACATCCGAAGGAACTTCGATGGTGGCTTTGTCAGTCTCGAGTTCCAGAACGGGCTGGTCAGTTGCTACAATGTCTCCTGTCTTGATAAGTATTTTGACAATTGTAGCCGAACTTATATTTTCACCTAATTCGGGTATTATAAAGTTTTTCATTTTTATTCTTTTAACCTTGATCTTCTGTTCGAAGTGAAGGTAGTTTTTATAAAATTTTCTTACAAATAGAACTACGAAATCATTGGATTTAATTTGTTTGCATCAATGCCCTGTTCCTTCATGGCCTTTTTAAGGTCAGCCAGTTTGTATTTTCCATCTTTGTATAATGCATACAAAGTAGCGGTAACTATATGCTTGGCATCTACTTCGAAGAAGTCTCGCAATTCATTGCGGCCTTCGCTTCGTCCGAAACCATCAGTTCCTAAGGTGAACAAACGTTTTGGCAACCATTTGGAAATGGAGTCGGGAAGTGTTTTCACATAATCCGAAGCTGCCACAATGACTCCATCGTTCTGAATTACAGTCGACACATAAGGTGTTTTCTCCTTGTCGGGGTGCAACAAATTGTGTCTTTCAACATCTAATGCATCGCGTTGTAGTTCTTTGTAGCTGGTTACGCTGTACACATTTGTCGAAACACCATATTTTTCTTCGAGTATTTCTGCTGCTTTTAGTGTTTCATTCATTATAGTTCCACTACCCAGCAGGTTGGCTTTTAGCTCCAATGCGTCGCTTTTGCCGTTTTTATAAAGATACATTCCTTTTAAAATTCCAGCTTTAGCGCCTTCCGGCATAGGTGGCATTGGATAGTTCTCGTTCATAATGGTGATGTAGTAGAATACCTTTTCCTGTTCCTCGTACATGCGGCGGATACCATCGCGAATGATGACTGCCAGTTCGAAGGCGAATGCAGGATCGTAAGTTACAAGGTTGGGTACCGGATAAGCCAGTAAATGACTGTTACCGTCCTGATGTTGTAAGCCTTCGCCGGCAAGAGTTGTGCGTCCGGCAGTTCCTCCTACAAGAAATCCTTTGGCTGCCATGTCGGCTGCTGCCCATACAAGGTCACCAATGCGTTGAAGTCCGAACATTGAATAATAAACGAAGAAAGGCATCATGTTCAATCCGTGTGTGGCATAAGCTGTTCCTGCACCGATAAACGATGACATAGCGCCGGCTTCAGTAATTCCTTCTTCAAGTATTTGTCCGTCTTTCGCTTCTTTGTAATAAAGGAGTAGTTCTTTGTCTACCGGTTCGTAAAGCTGACCCACATGAGAGTATATACCTAACTGACGGAAAAGTGATTCCATTCCGAAAGTACGTGCTTCGTCTGGGACGATAGGTACAATAAGTTTACCTATTTCCTTGTCTTTTAATAATTTTGAAAGAATACGAACAAAAGCCATTGTTGTTGATAGCTCGCGACCTTCCGATCCTTTGTAGAATTCCTCAAATACTTCTTCTGGTGGAGTTTTGATAGGGCGGACATCCACTTTTCGTTGTGGAACATAACCTCCAAGATCTTCTCTTTTCTTGCGCAGGTATTTCATTTCGGCTGAATCTTCGGGTAAGCGGAAGAAAGGTGTTTTGGCAACTTCATCGTCCGAAAGCGGAATGCCGAATCGGGTTCTGAATTCTTTTAGTTCTTCTTCGTTCAGTTTTTTCTGCGAATGCGTAATGTTTTTACCTTCGCCACTTTCGCCCAAACCGTAGCCCTTGATTGTATTGGCAAGAATAACAGTGGGTTGACCTTTGTGGTTGACAGCTGCATTAAAGGCTGCATAAACTTTTTCGGGGTCGTGACCTCCGCGTTTCATTTTGCGGATTTGGTCATCGGTGAGGTGACTTACCATTTCGAGCAATTCAGGATCGGTGCCGAAAAATTCTTTTCGTACATAGTCGCCTGAGGCTATGGAGAATTTCTGCGACTGCCCGTCGACCACTTCGCCCATGCGTTTTACAAGTTTCCCTTTGTGGTCTTTTTCGAGCAGTTCATCCCACTCGCTTCCCCAAAGTACTTTAATTACATTCCAACCTGCTCCTTTGAAAATGGCTTCGAGTTCCTGAACAATTTTTCCATTTCCGCGAACAGGGCCATCCAGTCGTTGTAAATTACAGTTGATGACGAAAATAAGATTATCTAATTTTTCGCGGGCAGCCAACGAAATGGCGCCAAGAGCTTCAGGTTCGTCGGTTTCGCCATCGCCCAGAAAAGCCCACACTTTTTGGTGCGAAGTTGTTTTAAGTCCGCGGTCTTCGAGGTAACGATTAAAACGTGCCTGATAAATAGACATGATAGGACCCAGTCCCATCGAGACTGTCGGGAATTCCCAGAAGTTAGGCATCAGCCAGGGGTGAGGATAAGATGATAATCCGCCTTTTGTTTGTAATTCTCTGCGGTAATTGTTCAGCTGATCAGCTGTGAGTCGCCCTTCGAGGAAAGCGCGTGAATAAATTCCGGGTGCTGCATGACCCTGGAAATAAATCTGGTCGCCATCGTGTCCGTCGCCTTTTCCTTTGAAAAAATGGTTGAAAGCTACTTCGAGCAAAGTGGCTACAGAGGCATAAGTAGAGATGTGTCCACCTATTCCGTTTTCGTTTTTATTGGCCTTTACAACCATAGCCATAGCATTCCAACGAATCACACTTTTTATAAGGCGCTCAATTTCGCGGTTGCCGGGATATGGCACTTGTTTAGATCGGGATATGGTGTTGATGTACGGTGTGTTGGCGGTGAAAGGTAATTCCACGCCTGCTTTATGTGCGCGTACCTGAAGCTGACGAAGCAACTCCACTACACGATCGGGACCCCATTGTTGTAAAACATAATCGAGTGAGTAAAACCACTCTTCATTCTCAAGTTCTTCAATATCTTTAGGTATAACCTTATTTGTACTCATTTTAAATAAAAATTTTGATTTGTATTCATTAAACAAAATACTTCAGTTTTAGTTTAATGTGCATTTTTCAAATTTAGCAGAGATTTATTTAAATGTATGATTTTGTGTTGATATATAGATAGTTGTGTTTTGGGTGGATCTATTGGAGAAAGTTAGCGGACTTGCTTTTTAATGAAATTTTTGATAATGAAATGTCTGTGGATTTTTGACTTATCTCTTGGCTGGTGTTAAGCGACGGCAAGTGTGAAAATGCTTATTTTTACATTTGGAATGCTAAGTAGGGTGTTGATGGCTGCCTCGAGCGTTGAGCCGGTAGTGAGTACATCATCGATAAGTAAAAGGTGTTTGCCTTCAAGATGTGTGGGGTCTGAGAGCTCAAAAATACCTGCTGTATTCTCAAATCTTTCGAAAACAGATTTTTTTGTTTGCGTTGCAGTTTCCTTTATTCTCTTTAATGTGTTGGTGTCCTGTTGCTTATTGAGTACGGCGCTTAGTCCTTTCCCTATCCACTCGCTCTGGTTGTAGCCTCTTTTGGCTAATTTCTTAGGGTGTAAAGGAATGGGTATTATCAGGTCGATGCTGCAAAAGTCGGGAGCGTTGAGCAATTCTGCAGCTGCGTATTTGCCCATTATTTCCCCAATTTCTTTATTTCCCTTGTATTTCAGTTCGTGAAGTAGTTTTTGAAATGGAGAGCCTTTCTGAAACAAAAAGAATGAAGTTCCTCTGAAAATGGGCACTTTTCCCCAGAATCTTTTTTCTACCGGATTGTCGGGTGTTAAATGGTAATTTGTTCGCGGGATATTGTTCAGGCACGTAAGGCAAATGTGCGATTCGCTTTTCATCAATGTTTCACCACAAATGAAGCAAAGATTTGGGTAGATTAAATCTAATAAATCTGCAAATGGATTTTTCATGGCAGATATTTATTGAACTGATTTAGAAACTCTGTATAAATGCTATCCCTTTAGGTACGAAAATAATTAATCCTGCTATAGCTGCAAATATTGCTGCCACTAATACGGCGCCGGCAGCCGCATCTTTGGTTTTTCCGGCCAGCTTGTTTTTGTCGGGCGACACTAAGTCTACAACTGTTTCAATGGCAGTATTCATGATTTCGGCACTCATTACAATGCCAAAACACAAAAGGCAGATCAGCCATTCGTTGAGCGAAATTCTGAAAAAGATGCCGCAAATCACCACAAGCACAGCCATTACCAGATGAATCTTCATATTAATCTCTGATTTGAGTGCCGCTTTTATGCCTTTGGCGGCATATCCAAAACTTTTTATTCTGTTTTTCATAGCAACTGAACTTTTGTGATTGCAAATGTATAAAAAAATCCGACAAACTTTGTTGTTTGTCGGATTTGTAATTGGTTCAGTCTGATTTTATTGTCAATTAAGCTTTTACACGTCCCAGGTAAGATCCGTCCCTTGTGTCGATTTCTATTGTTTCACCTTCGGTGATAAACAAAGGTACACGGATAGTGGCGCCTGACTCAACTGTGGCAGGTTTAAGTGTATTGGTAGCTGTGTCACCTTTCATGCCGGGTTCGGTATAAGTTACTTTCATTTGTACTTTTACGGGCATATCAGCGTAAAGTACAGTGTCGGTTGATGCATCCGAAACCACTTCTATGCTCATACCTTCGAGCAGAAAATCAACGCCGTTGATCAGGTCGTGAGCGATGGGTTGTTGGTCGTAGGTTTCCTGATTCATAAAGATAAAATCGTCACCTTCTTTGTATACAAATTGAAATGGACGACGTTCTACGCGTACATCTTCCAGCTTTTCGCCAATATTAAAACGGCGTTCAATCACACGACCATCGACAACATCTTTAAGGGTGGTACGCATAAAAGTATTGCCTTTGCCTGGCTTTACATGGAGAAATTCTATAACGAAATACAACTTTCCATCCATACGGATACACGTTCCGTTTTTAATATCCTGAGCATTAATCATGAAGTAATTTTTTATAAGTTTATTTTCAGGCTGCAAAATTACGATTTTAATTCTAAATATCAAAATTAATTGATATACATAATATTACAACAGCTCTGCAAGTTTTTGCAGAGCTGTTGTTCGTGATCATTTAGTTTTATTGTTTCGAATCTTTTTTTTCGTTCCTTTTCTGAACGTTGTAATAGATCTTCATTTGGTTGCCAAGGATTTTTGTGAATCCTTTTACGTCGTCGGCACTCCAGGCGCGATTAACTTCGCCGTATTCGCCAAAATCAGTTTTCATTAAATCGAATGAGCTTTCGACACCTACAAGGGTATAGTTGTAGGGACGAAGTTTTACGATCACTGTTCCGGTTACATTTTGTTGTGAGCTTTGCAGGAATTGCTCAATGTCGCGCATAACGGGTTCAAGATATTGAGCTTCGTGCAGAAACATGCCATACCAGTTGCCCAATTGATCTTTCCAGTACTGCTGCCATTTGGTAAGCGTGTGCTTTTCGAGCATTTTGTGGGCGTTGATAATCAGTAATGGTGCTGCGGCTTCGAACCCAACACGGCCCTTGATGCCAATGATAGTGTCGCCAATGTGCATATCGCGACCAATACCATATTTATTGGCTATTTCTTCGAGCTGATTAATAAGCAGTACTTTGTTTACGTTGGTTTGTCCGTTAACGGCACAAATTTCGCCGTTTTCGAAACTTATAGTAACAGTTTCTTCGCCTTCTTTTTCAACCTGACTTGGATAGGCCGATTCGGGTAAGGTCTGTTCTGATTTTAATGTTTCTTTTCCACCGATTGATGTTCCCCACAAACCTTTGTTGATAGAGTATTCCATTTTAGTGAAATCGGCCACAAAACCATGTTCCTTCAGGTAGTTTATTTCGTATTCGCGGGTCAACACCATGTCGCGTGTGGGCGTAAGAATTTTGATGTTGGGCGCAAGAACGTCGAATGTCAGATCGAAGCGAACCTGGTCGTTGCCGGCTCCGGTGCTTCCGTGAGCTACATATTGAGCATCAATTTCTTTGGCATAATTGATAATGGCGATGGCCTGAAAAATACGCTCAGAGCTTACCGAGATAGGATAAGTGCCATTACGAAGTACATTACCAAAAACCATGTATTTGATACTTTTCTCATAATACTCCTGAGTTACATCGAGTGTAACGTGGCTTTTGGCGCCTAAGCGGTAGGCTTTATCTTCAATTATTTTTAACTCGGCTTCACTGAAACCTCCGGTGTTGGCAACAGCCGTATGAACTTCGTATCCTTTTTCCTGCGCTAGATACATAGCACAAAACGAAGTGTCAAGACCCCCGCTGAATGCTAACAAAACTTTTTCTTTCATTTTTCAATACTTTATTGTGATTGAACTATTTGTCTTCAATACTACCTTTTGTTATTTTTCTTTCTCTTTTTCAGGATCGAACAGCATTCCTGTGCACAAACAGTGTTTGCGGTTGGTGCGTTGCAAAATGTCGTAATTCACGCAGCTCTGACAACCTTTCCAAAAAGATTCATCATCGGTGAGTTCCGAGAAAGTAACCGGCTTGTATCCCAATTCCGAATTTATTTTCATAACAGCCAAACCTGTAGTGAGCCCGAAAATTTTGGCATTCGGATATCGCTGGCGCGAAAGTTCGAAAGCCTTTCTTTTAATGCGTTTGGCCAGGCCGTGGCCTCTGAATTTATCCACTACAATGAGGCCTGAATTGGCAACAAATTTCTTGTTTCCCCATGTTTCGATGTAACAAAATCCGGCGAACTCGTCTCCGGCGAGAGCAATAATAGCTTTTCCTTCTTTAATTTTTTGCTCGATATATTCGGGCGAGCGACGGGCAATACCCGTTCCGCGTACTTTGGCTGCATCTGCTATTGTTGTAAGAATAGTGTCAACATAGCCTAAGTATTTTTCGTCAGCAATTTGTACCGTTATTTCTTCAACGGTAATATCTTTGTTCATACTCTATTTTGAATGTTTTTTTGTCTTGCTCTTTTTTTTCTTTTTGGAGCTTTTTTATTCGTCTTTTTCAGCAAAAGTGTGATTCATCATATGGAGAATGTCGTCGCGACTTACTCCTTCGCGTGGAATCACAAGAATTGTATCATCTCCGGCAATAGTGCCAAGTATTACATCGGTTGCTTTGTTGTCGATGTCCCAGGCTATGGCGCTAGCGTATCCCGGTTTTGTTTTAACCACTGCTAACTGTCCCGAAAAATCGAGGCTCAGTACGGCACCGTGCGAAATAAGAGTATTGACTGTAGGTTGTGTTGGTATTGGTTTATTATAGGATGGTAATATATATTTATATGTGCCATTGGATAATGGAGTTTTAGCTACCTTAAGCAGTTTTAAGTCGCGCGATAGGGTTGCTTGTGTAATTTCGCACTGTCGTTCGATCAGCATTCTTAATAACTCCTCCTGACTCCCCACTACATTTGAGCGAAGAATTTCCGAAATAATTTGTAAACGGTTACGCTTGTTTTTCATTTTATTATATTTATTGTTTGGTTGAAAGGAACTAAATCAGATAAATAAAAAATGCTCTCCTACGGCTCTTATTCATTACATGTGCATTTCTGTAGATCAAAAAATGGATATTTATTGATTCAGACTGCAAAAGTACGACAAGTTTTGCATATTGGCAACAATATAAGGATTAAATATACAAAAAATATCAGAATAAGTCGATTTTATTGATATTTTTTACAAATAAATGCATTTATATGCAGAAATACTTGTGTTTTTATCCCTGCAAAATCTGTAATAAAATACATATTTATTAATCAGTAATTGTGGACTCCTGTTTTTTTTGCTTACAGGGCGTTTGAAGCGTCGATGTTTGGCTCTTTGGGTTAAGATGAAAGAGACAAAAAAACGACGAAGGAGAAATTTCTCCTTCGTCGTTTTTTTGAGTTACTTTTAAAGTAGTTATTTGTTTTTTTTATCACTTCGAACGAAATAAATTATTTCGCGTAGCTTACAGCTCTTGTTTCGCGGATAACAGTAATCTTCACCTGTCCCGGATAAGTCATTTCATCCTGAATCTTTTTAGCGATATCGAACGAAAGTAATTCTGTTTCTTTATCATCAATTTTGTCGGCTCCAACAATCACTCGTAGTTCGCGACCAGCCTGAATGGCATAAGTTTTAAGAACGCCAGGGTAGGAGAGAGCCAGATTTTCTAAATCGTTCAGTCGTTTGATATAAGCTTCGACAATCTCGCGGCGTGCACCGGGACGTGCGCCTGATATGGCATCGCAAACCTGAACTATGGGAGCGATCAGCGTTTCCATTTCTACTTCGTCGTGGTGAGCGCCTACAGCATTGCAAATATCTGGTTTTTCTTTGTATTTTTCGCACAAACGCATACCAAGAATAGCGTGTGGCAATTCTGGTTCATCATCTGGCACTTTGCCTATATCGTGCAACAGACCAGCGCGTTTTGCTTTTTTAGGATTTAATCCAAGTTCGGAGGCCATGGTGGCGCAAAGATTAGCTACCTCGCGTGAGTGCTGCAAAAGGTTCTGTCCGTATGACGAGCGATATTTCATTTTTCCTACCATACGAATGAGTTCGGGGTGCAGGCCATGAATGCCGAGGTCGATAGTGGTACGTTTACCAATTTCAATAATCTCTTCTTCTACTTGTTTGTGTACTTTGTTTACAACTTCTTCGATGCGTGCCGGATGGATACGTCCATCTGTAACGAGCTGGTGAAGGGATAAACGTGCAATTTCGCGACGAACGGGATCGAATGCCGAAAGGACAATTGCTTCGGGGGTGTCGTCAACAATGATTTCTACTCCGGTAGCAGCTTCGAGTGCGCGGATATTACGACCCTCGCGACCGATGATGCGGCCTTTGATCTCATCGGATTCAATATGGAATACTGTTACCGAGTTTTCAATGGCGGTTTCAGTAGCCACACGCTGAATGCTCTGAACAACTATTTTTTTTGCTTCTTTGTTGGCTGTCATTTTAGCCTCTTCCATTATGTCGTTGATGTAGGACATGGCCTCGGTTTTGGCTTCTTCCTTCATGGCTTCTATAAGTCGCTCTTTGGCCTGATCGGCGGATAAGCCGGAGATGGCTTCGAGTTGTTCGTGAGCCTGACGGCTCAGGTGTTCAAGGTCTCTTTTCTTGTTTTCGAGCAGGCTGAGTTGTTGTTCGTGGGTTTCGCGAAGTGCTTCTACTTCGTTTATTTTACGTTGCATTTCACCTTGTTTCTGGTTGAGTTGCATTTCGCGCTGCTGTAGTTTTACTTCTTTTTCCTGAACTTTTGCATTGCGTTGCATTACTTGTTGTTCGTGCTCGGCTTTGAGTGCAATAAATTTTTCTTTAGCCTCTATCAGTTTGTTTTTCTTGAGCAGCTCAGCTTCAGCTTCAGCCTCAAGTCTTGCTCTTTTATTGAAAACCCTTAGAAGAACTAATGTCCCTCCGGTTCCCAGCACAAAGGCGATGATTCCTATTATTATTGATGTCATGATACTTATTGTGTTGGTTTTAAATTAATTGTTTGTATATATTGATTGATTCATTGTTATTAGTTATAAAAAAAAAGCATTCCGAAGACAGAGATCCATCAAATCAGTAAATTTGATTGAATCACCCATCAGCGCAATGCAGGAAAAACACAAAGTGTAAACGAAATTTTATTTTTTAGCAAGCAAAGTTTTTAATTCTTCGTCGAGATGTTTAATCTTTTCGGCCATTGGAACTAAGTCCTGGTCTATCTCCTGTTTTGATAAGGCAACGGCTAATCTGAAGGCAACTAAAACAAGTATTTCTTCAGTGGCTCGCTGGCTGTAGATCTTCTGGTATTCATCCAGAAATCTGACAACAAGTTTTTCTGCTTTCCGGTATATCTCCTCATCTTTTCGGGCGATATTCAAAGGCATTCTGAACCCGCCTATTTGGATGTGGATTTTAAATATTTCTTCGTTTTTATTCATACGCTTTATTCATCTAAAAGCGCTAAACATTTGTCAATTTCCCGCACCATTTTGTTTATTCGTTGCTTCGATTCGTTTCGGTCTTCCTGACTGACACCTAAATTTCGGGCAATGCGTAAATGGTCGTAATTTTTCCGAAGTTCAAGAACATCCTGATGAGCATGCATTAGATCGGTATGTTTCCGTTCCAATTCTGCTTTTAGCTCGGCATTTTGTTCCTGTAATGACTGGTACTCTGACATCAGTTTTCGCAGTTTTAGTTCAAATGCGGCTATTAGTTCTTCGTATCTGTTGGTCATTTTATCGGTAAATTCGTCACAAAAATAGTATTTTGCTTTGAATTAATAAAATTTATTGCGTTTTTTTCGATAAGTTATTTGAAAAACTGAATTTGTACTTAAAGCTAAACAGATTAGAATGCAGAAGCATCCTTTGTATAGAAAGCTCATTCATGGTTTTCATCTGTCAGAACCATATTTCAGAAAGCTAAAGACCTCAAATCCAGAACATGTTGTTTTTAAAACAGTTTTCGGATAAACAAATCGACATTTACTGATTTGTTTATCCGAAAAACAGTGTAATCCGAAAATTATTTATTTTGCTCCTTTGCCCAACTATCTTTCAACGATACGGTGCGGTTGAAAATAAGATGATCTGGAGTTGAATCAGGATCAACATTAAAATATCCGATGCGTTGGAACTGAAAGTGATCTAGGGCTCGGGCATTTTGGAGCGAAGGTTCAACGTAGCAGTTTGTAAGCACCTTGAGCGAATCAGGATTGAGCAAGTCGCGGAAATCGCGTGGATCGGCCGATGGGTTTTCGACGCTAAACAAGCGGTCGTAGAGTCGCACCTCGGCTTTGATGGCCTGAGCTGCCGATACCCAATGCAGCGTTCCTTTCACTTTGCGGCTCGATTCAGGCATACCGCTCTTTGTCATTTCGTCGTATTCGCAATAGATTTCCTCAATATTGCCATCTTTATCTTTCTTACAGCCGGTGCATTTTACAATATAAGCACTTTTCAGACGAACTTCCTGGCCGGGAGTCATACGGAAAAATTTCTTTGGTGCATCTTCCATGAAGTCTTCACGCTCAATGTATAGTTCGCGTGAGAAAGGAATCTGGCGAGTTCCTGCCGATTCGTCCTCAGGATTGTTTCCGGTTTCCATCATTTCAACCAATTCTTCGGGATAGTTTGTTACAATAAGTTTTACCGGATTGATAACTGCATTGACGCGAGTGGCTGTTTTGTTTAAGTTTTCACGCACAGCATGTTCCAATAGTCCTATGTCGTTCTGCGCTTCAAACTTTGTATACCCGATTTTGTCGATAAAATTATGAATGGCTTGTGGAGAATAGCCACGACGGCGCAAACCACAAATCGTAGGCATACGTGGATCGTCCCAGCCACTTACCAAACCTTCCTGAACAAGTTGAAGCATTTTACGCTTACTCATTACTGTGTAGGTAAGATTCAAGCGGTTGAATTCAATCTGGCGCGGACGATAATCTGATGTTTTAAACTGATCGATAAACCAGTCGTAAAGTGGACGATGTACTTCAAACTCCAAAGTACATAACGAATGGGTTACTCCTTCGAAATAATCCGATTGTCCATGCGCATAATCGTACATCGGATAGGCTTTCCACTGCCAGCCAGTGCGATGATGTGGGTGAGATGTGATGATGCGATACATCAACGGATCGCGGAAATGCATATTGGGAGATGCCATATCGATCTTTGCACGTAGAACCATAGCGCCTTCAGGTATTTCGCCTGTATTCATTTTATAAAAAAGCGCAAGGTTTTCCTCCACAGGTCGGTTGCGGTACGGACTTTCGGTACCGGGAACTGTGGGCGAGCCTTTTTGTTTGGCAATGGTTTCGGCCGATTGTTCGTCGATATAGGCTTTACCTTGTTTAATTAATTCAACTGCCAGGTCCCAGAGTTGTTGGAAATAATCAGAGGCATAATAGATGTTGGCCCACTGATATCCAAGCCACTGGATATCTTCCTGAATAGAGTCAACGTATTCAACATCTTCCTTCACCGGATTGGTGTCGTCGAAGCGAAGGTTGCAAATGCCGCCATAATTGCGTGCGATACCAAAATCGAGACAAATTGCCTTTGCATGACCTATGTGCAGATAACCATTGGGTTCAGGAGGAAAGCGGGTCTGAATCCGGCTTCCATTTTTGCCATCGGCAAGATCCTGTTCTACAAAAGTTTCAATAAAATTCAGACTTTTCTTTGGCGCTTCTTCGTTCATTGTTTCCATAAAACTAAAGTATTTATGAGTAAGATATTAATACAGTTAATGTCAGGTGTAAACAGAATACACCTGACATTTTTTTCTATCGTCACCAAACGCTAATTATTCAAAGTAACCTTTGATAATTCCGCGTGGAGAATTTTTAATAAATAAAAGAATTTCATCGCGTTCTTTCGTAGCAGGAAGTTCGGCTGTGATGCGTTCTACAGCATGGCTTGTGTTCATTCCTGATTGATAAAGATAGCGATAAACATCCTGAATGTCGCGTATTTGCTCGTTGTTGTAACCTCTGCGGCGTAACCCGATTGAATTAACACCTGCAAATGACAGTGGGTCGCGACCGGCAGTTACGAATGGAGGTACATCTTTTGTTACTCTGGATCCACCCTGAATCATAACATGGGAACCGATGTGAGAAAACTGATGTACAAGCACTGCGCCACTTAAAATAGCAAAATCATCTACAACCACTTCTCCGGCCAGTTGAGTTGAATTCGACATGATAACATTGTTACCAACAACACAGTCGTGCGCTACGTGGCAATAGGCCATGAGCAAACAATTGTCTCCAACAACAGTTTTGCCTTTTGCAGCTGTTCCTCTGTTCACTGTAACATATTCGCGCAATGTAGTGTTGTCTCCGATAATTGCGAGCGTTTCTTCGCCTTTAAATTTTAAATCCTGAGGAATTGCCCCGATGACAGCACCCGGAAATATCTTACAGTTTTTTCCGATTCTTACTCCTTCCATGATGGTCACGTTAGAGCCAATCCATGTCCCTTCTCCGATTTCTACATTCTTATCTATGGTAACAAAAGGATCGACAACAACAGACGATGATATTTTTGCATCAGGATGAATGTAAGCAAGAGGTTGTTTCATTAGTTTTATAGTTAAATTTATATTTATTTTGTTCAAATCTCACGATTGAACAGTTATGTTTATTTGTTTTTTACAATCTGAGCCATAAACTCAGCTTCGACGGCAACTTTGCCGCCTACAAAAGCGTAGCCTTTCATAATAGCACAGCCTCTGCGCATAGGTTCAATCATCTCAAGTCTGAAAACGATAGTATCGCCCGGAACAACCTTTTGGCGAAACTTTACGTTGTCGATTTTAAGAAAATAAGTCGAATACTGATCGGCATTTTCAAGGCCATTCAGCACAAGGATGCCACCGGTTTGCGCCATGGCTTCTACAAGAAGTACGCCGGGCATTACAGGCTCGTCGGGGAAGTGTCCCATGAAAAATGTTTCGTTCACCGTTACGTTTTTCACGCCTACAATAACATTGCTCTTGATGTCGATGATTTTATCAACCAACAAAAAAGGCCAGCGATGAGGTAGTAGTTTTTTTACCGCGTTGACATCCAAAACAGGAGCAACAGTCTCGTCGTAAACAGGTGCCTGAACGTCTTGCTTTTTAATTTCTTTGCGTATCAGTTTCGCGATTTCGGTGTTTATTTTGTGACCCGGATAGCGGGCTATTACTTTTCCTTTTATTGGTTTGCCTATGAGCGATAAGTCTCCGATTACGTCAAGCAATTTGTGGCGGGCAGGTTCGTTTTCGAAAATCAGATTTCCGCTCAAATAACCAGGGACGGTTGCATCGATTCTGCTCTGGTGCAGCTTGTCGGTAAGTTTATCCATCGTTTCCTGAGGCATAATCTCATCGTAAATGACTACTGCATTTTTCAAATCACCACCTTTTATTAAATTCATATTCAGCAGAGGTTCTATTTCGCGTACAAAAACAAAAGTACGTGCCGACGAAATTTCAGTAGCAAAGTCGCTCAAACGGTCGAGTGATGCAAACTGATTGCCCAACACCGGCGATTTGAAACCTATATGTACGTCTAAACTGAATATATCGTCGGGTAGAATTGTTATTTTAGCTCCTGTTTCAGGAATGCTGTATTCAATTTTTTTACGGACAATGTAATAATCTTTATCAGCGTCCTGCTCCTGAATGCCCGCTTCCAGAATTTTCTCCACATAATGTTTGGCACTTCCATCCAAAATAGGAAACTCAGGTGCATTTACCTCAAGCAAACAGTTGTCTATCTCGAAGGCATGAAGTGATGCTAAAGCATGCTCAACAGTACTTACCTGTACATCACCTTTTTGCAAAACAGTGCCTCTTACTGTGTGAGTTACGTTCTCGGCCAGTGCGTCTATTATGACAGTCTCTTCTAAATCAACGCGTTTGATTTTGATGCCGTGATTTTCAGGTGCAGGTACAAATGTAAGTATAATATCTAATCCTGTGTGTAATCCTTTTCCTTCGAATGAAAATGATTGTTTTATCGTTTTTTGTTTCGACATATATTCTGAAATCTTTTTCAGCTTTACGAATCCCTATGTAATAGTGAACGAGCTTAAAATTAATCTTTATTTTTTTTCTAAATCCGAGTTTTTTCTTTGTAAATCGTACACTATTTTTTGCAGATCGGAGAGGTTTTTGTAAACAACGCTCGAACGGCGGAAAACGCTTACCGGTACTGCAGGGTAGCCCTGATATGCCTGATTGGGCGTTTTGATTGAATTTGGAACTCCGGTTTGAGCGCCCAAAATCGTTCCGTCTGCTATGTGTAAATGCCCTGCTACGCCCACCTGGCCTGCAAAAACACATTGTTTTCCTACTTTGGTTGACCCGGCAATGCCGCTTTGCGAAGCAATTACTGTGTTTGTACCAATTTCTGCATTGTGTGCTATCTGCACTAAATTGTCAATTTTCACCCCTTTACATATCAGCGTGCTTCCTAAAGTAGCTCTGTCGACTGTTGAATTGGCTCCAATTTCTACGTTGTCTTCAATCACTACATTTCCCATTTGAGGAATCTTTTTATAAGAACCATCATCTGTCGGTGCAAAACCAAAACCATCGGAACCGATGACAACTCCTGCATGTAAAATGCAGTTATTGCCTACTTTACAGTTGTTGTATATTTTTACTCCCGAATATAATAAGGTATTTACACCGATAATAGCATTGTCTTCTATGCTGCAATTGGCATGAATTCGGGTATTGTCGGCAATTACTACATTGTCACCAACATAGACAAAAGGAGCGATGTAAACATTTTCGCCTATCGTGGCCGACTCCGAGATATATGCTCTCGACGAAATGCCTGTTTTCTTTGGTGTACTTTGCTCTACAACTGTCAATAACAATGCCAATGATTCATAAGCGTTTTCAACCTTTATCAAGGTGCCCTTTACTTCTTTTTCGGGCTCAAAATCTTTGTTTACCAGTATTACACTTGCGTTGCAGTCGTAAATATACTGATTATATTTTGGATTTGATAAAAAACTAAGCGTACCTGGTTGACCTTCTTCAATTTTTGAGAAGGACTTTACTTTAACTGAAGGGTCACCAACGACCGTACCCTGAATAAAATCTGCAATTTGTTGAGCTGTAAACTCCATATTAAAAAATTTGGGTGCAAAAGTACGAAACAATTTCCAATTTATGCGTAAATAATAAACTCGATTTAATAAAGTGAGTTAAAACAAATGGAATTAGGTGTCATAATGCTATAAGATTAACGTTATTTATCCTGGTTAAAAAATTATATTTTGTAATAGCAAAAGAAATGTTTCTCTACTTTCTTTGTCAATACGGTTATGTTTAACATGTCCGAAGCATCAACAATGTCTTTAACCGTTCCATCTTTAAATAGTATATTTATATTATCATCTTCGGGAGAGTAGGTGTCGGTTCCAACAAGTTCGTCGCCCATAAAGTACTGAGCTTCGTGAGGGCTGATATTAAAATGTGCTGCATATTGTTTGGAGAGCTCATCAAACCTTTCCTTGCTTACGGGCTCTGTATTTATTTCGACTTTAAACAGATGCCTGTTGATGAAGTTACGGCAGAGCGTTGATAAAACGATATCTTCGTGAGTCATCCATACTTTTATTGCACATGTTAAATCAGCATCATCAAGTAAAGTAAAGTTTTGGATAGGGGCTTTTAGGTTTGCAAATGCTTTGTTATCGATATTTTGATAAAGGAAGTAGCACAATGCAGGTGATCCGAAAAGCACTGCTTCCTGTGCAGCCAACTCTTTTGCTCTTTTCAGTATGTTTACAAGCATTTTCTCGGCTGCTACAGAGGTTTTGTGCAGATACACCTGCCAGTACATAAGACGGCGTGCAACAAGAAATTTTTCGATGGAATAAATCCCCTTACTATCCACCACCAACCGGTCATTGTGGATATTCAGCATTTTAATGATGCGGGCGGCGCCAATAATACCCTCGCTGACCCCTGAAAAAAAACTATCGCGGCTGAGGTAATCCAGTCTGTCCATGTCTAATTGACTCGATACCAATTGGTGAAGGAATTTTTTTGAATATTCGTTTTTGAAAATAACCAAAGCAAGATCTAGTTTTCCACCGAATTCAGCATTTAGTTGCTCCATCAGCAACATTGAAATTTCTTCGTGGCTGATACCGCTTACCAAACTGTGTTCGAGCGCATGCGAAAATGGTCCATGTCCAATGTCGTGCAACAAAATGCAAGTTCGTACGGCTTCGGCCTCTTCAGGTGAAATTTCATGCCCCTGTTGCCTGAGTTGAGCAATGGCTTCGCCCATCAGATGCATTGCTCCCAGCGAATGCTGCATTCGAGTGTGCTGAGCGCCCGGATAAACCACAGAAGAGAGTCCTAACTGTTTGATTCTGTGTAGTCGCTGAAAATAGGGATGTTGAATGATATCGTACAGAAAATCATTTGGAATATTAATAAATCCAAAAACAGGGTCGTTGATTATCTTTAATTTATTCGGTTTTTTCATCGGTTGCATAATTTCGTACAGTTGATAGCCAGGCAAATGTAATATTTCAGACTCAGTAAAGTGGTTGAGTTTTTTTTTGATACTATTTGTTCATCAAAATTTTGAATCCGCAAAATAACGAAATATTTCGGAAAAACTTTATTCCTCTGTTATAAATCAATAATATTGGATTTAACATTACTTACGATGAAGGAGTTTTAATACTGAAGAATAAACGAAAAAAAGCATTAAACGAATTTGAATGGTTTTATTTAATATTTGTCCAGATTTAAACTTCAACTATATTAGTGGAAATAAAAGGACGAAACTGAAATCAATTCTGTTTCGTCCTCCTGATTATAAAGAGCTTTCAATGAAAGCATTTAATCTGTGAATTCCATTAAATATGCTTTTATAAATGCATCTATGTCACCGTCCATCACTGCATTCACATTCGATGTCTGGTAGTTGGTTCTGTGGTCTTTCACGCGACGGTCGTCGAACACATAACTACGTATTTGCGATCCCCATTCGATTTTCTTTTTACCGGCCTCAACCACAGCGCTTGCTGCACGACGTTTTTCGAGTTCGAGTTCGTAAAGCTGTGAACGAAGCATGCGCAAAGCATTGT
>CAYMHE010000025.1:11713-30415 GCA_964390175.1 uncultured Paludibacter sp. | reverse complement strand
AAATTTATTTGGAACAGCCGCTTTTGTATTAAGTATTTTGCTGATTTATAGCAATGATTTTGGATCAAGCATGTCCTTTTCGATGTCCAAAAAGTACTTGTAGGTTCCAACTTTAAGTTCGGCACAAGCATCGTAATCGCAAACTACTATTCCTTTAGGGTGCATTTGCAATGCGCTGATTGTCCACATGTGGTTAATAGGTTCTTCGATAGCATGTCGCAATGCACGTGCTTTGTTGTGTCCGTTTACAATAATCAGTACTTCTTTTGCATCCAATACGGTACCTACGCCTACTGTGAGTGCTGTTTTCGGAACTTTATTCACATCGTTGTCGAAGAAACGTGAATTTGCAATGATAGTGTCGGTTGTGAGTGTTTTTTGACGTGTGCGCGAGCTAAGCGACGATGCCGGCTCGTTAAAAGCAATATGACCATCGGGGCCAATGCCTCCCAGAAACAGATCAATCCCACCTACCGATTTCATTTTTGCTTCGTAGGCCTCACATTCTGCATTGAGATCCGAAGCATTTCCGTTGAGGAGATTTGTGTTTTCGGGTAAAATGTCAATATGACTGAAAAAATTATTCCACATAAATGAATAATAACTTTCGCTGTGGTTTTCGGGCAATCCTACATATTCATCCATGTTAAAAGTGATTACATGCTTGAAGGAAACCAGCCCTTTTTTATTCAATTCGATAAGATGACGGTAAACACCTAATGGAGAAGATCCTGTAGGCAAACCTAAAATATAGGGCTTTTCAGCCGAAGGCTGCGCTTTGTTGATTTTGGCTGCTATGTAGTAAGCTGCCCACAGTGATACATTCTGATAATCAGGCTGAATAATTACTCTCATGTTTTTTTAGTTTTAAATTTCAAATCAAACACAAAGTTAAGTATTTTTTCATTATAGTAGTAGTAAAAATACATAAAAGTACTCTCTGTTTGTCGAGATGCGCTCTTTTACTTGTTGTTAAGCTAAGTGCTTTACTGTTTTGTAAACAGAAAAAGCCGGCAAAAAACCGACTTTCTCTTCCTTTTAAATTTCCCTTAAAAAACCTAAATGCAAATTATCTATAAACTAAAACTTTGTATGATTCAATATGCAAAATCAGTGCCAATTTTATTTCGAACAGATAGAAATTATATACATGTAGATAAGCAACTGAGTGAGTCTGTTTTGGAGCGAAGAAGATTATTTTTCAATAAGATGTGCATTTTCTTAATCGCTTTAAAAGCTGTTTTTTGTTGAATCGATTGATAACAGGAATTTTTTTATTATTTTTGTATGAAAATATATGCATTTGTGTTGTAATGTACTGTATAGTAATAAAATAATAAATAATTGATGAAAAAACTAAGTGTATTTTTACTCTCAATTTTTTTAATTGCAGGAGTAAAAGCCGACGAAGGAATGTGGATGTTGCCTTTGATTGAGAAATTAAACATCCAACAAATGAATGGCATGGGTTGCACACTGACAGCCGAAGAAATATACAGTGACAAAAGTGTGAGTCTGAAGGATGCGGTGGTGGTGTTCGGAAATGGCTGTACGGGTGTGGTGGTGTCGGATCAGGGAATGGTTTTTACGAATCATCACTGTGGCTATGGTGCTATTCAACAACACAGTACTGTCGAACACAATTATCTGAAAGATGGTTTCACAGCCGAAAAACTTGAAGACGAGATTCCCACTCCTGGTCTGACTGTGAAATTCCTGAAAAGTATTACCAATGTCACCGAACGTGTAATTTCGCAATTACCCGAAGATTTACTTGGTGTAAAACGTACTGAAAAACAGGATTCAATTCTGAGAATCATCAGGGCTGAAGCGCAAAAGGACAATCATTATATTGTGCAAACAAAATCGTTTTATTCCGGAAATGAATTTTATGTATTTGTTTTTGAGGAATTTACAGATGTGCGTTTTGCGTATGCTCCTCCAAAATCAATTGGCAAGTTCGGAGCCGATACCGATAACTGGATGTGGCCCCGCCATACAGGTGATTTTGCTGTCTTCAGGGTGTACAGCGCAAAAGATGGAAAACCTGCAGCCTATTCAAAAGATAATGTTCCATATACAGCCAAACGCTTTGCTGCAATCTCCAACAAAGGATATATGCCCGGAGACTTCAGCATGATCATGGGTAATCCGGGAACGACGAACCGTTACTTGTCATCGTGGGGTATCGACACCCGAATGAAAGTTGGTAATCAGTCGCGCATTGATGTGCGTGGCGCTAAGCAACAGGTATGGATGTCGTTTATGAAGGCCGACGAAGCGATTAATATCGCATATTCGAGCAAATTTGCTGGTAGTTCCAACTACTGGAAAAATAGCATAGGAATGAATAATGCAATTACTAAACTGGGTATAATCGAACGTAAAAAAGTCGAAGAAAAAGAATTTCTGAACTGGGTACAACAATCCGATGCCCGTAAGCATAAGTACGGAAATGTGCTTTCGAAACTCGAAGAAGCTTATACGAAAGCATATCCTTACAGTAGAGCTGCTGCCTACCTGCGCGAGTCGCTTCTTAGTGGCGTGGAAATGCCCCGTATTGCTTCGCAAATTCAACGCCTGTCCGAAAAGAATATTACAGCCGATTCTGTGATTACCGAAGCTGCCGATATTTATAAAAATTACTATGCGGCTGTGGATAAGGCTACCATTGAAGTGATGCTGGCTGAATATGAAAAGGCTGTGGATAAAGATGCATTGCCCGAAATATATACAACTATTCGGAAAAAATTCAAAAATAATTATGCTAAATATGCAGAATACCTATTTTCGGCATCCAGTTTTAGCGATTTTGATAAATTCAAAAATGATTATCGTCGCGGGAAAATAGATTTCAAAAATGACCCTGCTCTGACGTACTGGCGCGACATTGATAAAACGCTGAAAGAGATTAGCTCTACTGTGTTGAACAATGCAAATGACTCTATTGCTGATGCAGAGCGCTTGTATGTGGCCGGAATTAAGGAAATGGCTGCCGAAAAAGGAGAATCGCTTTACCCTGATGCAAATTTTACAATGCGAATGACTTTTGGAAAAATCGGAGGCTACAAACCGGCCGATGCTGTTGAATATAGTTATTACACAACCACGAAGGGCGTGTTGCAAAAAGAAATTCCAGGAGATTATGAATTTGATGTGCCGGCGAAATTGAAAGATGCAATTGTTGAAAAAAATTATGGAGCGTATGTGGACAAACAAACCGGAGAAATGCATGTGGCTTTTCTGAGCAACAATGATATTACCGGTGGAAATTCAGGCAGTCCGATTTTCAATGCCAAAGGTGAGTTGATCGGGTTAGCGTTTGATGGAAACTGGGAGGCCATGAGTGGCGATATTGTTTTTGAACCTGATTTGCAACGTACCATCAATGTGGATGTCAGATATATGTTGTTTGTAATGGATAAAGTGGGTGGAGCTAAACGGCTTATCGACGAACTCACAATCAAATAAAAAGATTTTTTGGATAACAAAAATTTACCCGGACAGCAATATCTATAAAATGCTGTCCGGGTATTTGTTGAATTTAAGTTGTTTTATGAAACTTGAATAAGAAGAGTATAAAATTATCGAATATCAACAAATTAATTTTGATATTCAAAAAAAAACTACTTACTTTGTCAGTATATAGTATTTTCATACAAATTAATATTTTTTTGTTCAATGAAACGAATAAAGTTGCTGTGTGTAGTCTTGTTAGTAATATTTTTTGGCAGTTTATACCAGGGAGCAGTGCTGCCTTTTATAGATGGGGTTAAATACGGGTTTGCGATCGCCCAATACGAAACAAGCTCGAAAAAGTCGACCGACGATTTTTTATTGATGGATGTGGTAGCCAAAGATGCAAATTATATGGAGTCGACGGAACTGAATGAGAAAACAGGTACTCCCGTTTTAATCCGTCCGAATAATATTTCGGTTTTGGTACATTCATTGCCCGAAAAACCGATGTGGTGGACAATCCTTCAGGTGATTTATGGAGTATTGATTATAGGGTCGCTGGTGTTGGGGGTGTGGATTCCGTTTTTGGTGGTGAAAATTCTACGATCTTTACAGCATTCAGAGGTTTTCGACAGAATCAATATGCACAGAATCAATAGAATTGGTATGATTTTGGTAGCGATGGGAATAATCGGTTCCATTATTCAGTTGATTAATGTAGTCTCGGCTCAATATATGGTTGACCTCACTCATTATAGCTTTTCGTATGCAAAGATATTCGATTTCAATGCTTTAATAATGGGTGTTGTTATACTTATAATGAACGAAGTGCTCAGAATTGCGATTGTAATAAAAGAAGAACAGGATCTGACCATTTAAAATGGTTTGTAAATTATCAATAGTATGCCGATAATAGTTAATTTGGATGTAATGATGGCTCGTAGAAAGATTTCTCTGAACGAACTATCTGAGAAGGTGGATATTACGCCGGCAAATCTTTCGATTCTGAAAACCGGAAAGGCAAAAGCCATTCGGTTCAGTACGCTTGAAGCCATATGTAAAGTTCTTGATTGTCAGCCGGCTGATATACTCGAATTTAAAGACGAAGATTAATTCGTCTTGTTTTAGCAATAAAAAAGAAAAGCGAACCTCAAATCCGAAGTTCGCTTTTCTTGATTATTAAAATAACTACTTACAGTTCCCAGGCCAAAGCACTTGCGCCCAATACGGCAGCATCAGCTTCTTTCAAATCCGAAAACAATAATTTAATTTTTCCTTTCCACAAAGGCAGTAAATTGGCTTCCATACTTTCGCGCATCGGATCCATGATTAAATCGCCAGCTTTCGCCAGTCCGCCGAAAAGAACAATAGCTTCTGGAGCACTGAAGGCTACAAAATCGGCTAGACTTTGACCAAGTATTTTTCCTGTGAAGGCGAAAATCTCTTTTGCAATTTCATCATCTAGCTGGGCAGCATCAAATACATCTTTTGAGGTAATGCTATCCACCGGAATGTTGCGCAATAAACTATCCTTGGTAGTCGAAGCCAGAATTTCGCGAGCAGAGCGGGCAACACCAGTAGCCGAACAATAAGTTTCCAAACAGCCATATTTGCCGCAACCACATAACCTGCCATTTTCGCGGATGGCGGTGGTGTGTCCAAGTTCCCCAGCAAAGCCATCGTGACCGTAAAGGACTTTACCGTCGATAATAATACCGCTTCCAACTCCTGTTCCAAGTGTAATCATGATAAAGTTTTTCATGCCATGTGCAGCTCCGTAAGTCATTTCACCAAAAGCTGCAGCGTTGGCATCGTTGGTAAGTGCCGCAGGGATGCCAAATTTGTCCGACATAAGTTGAGCAAAAGGAATAACTCCTTTCCAGGGTAGGTTGGGTGCAAATTCTATGTTTCCGGTGTAATAGTTTCCATTCGGTGCTCCAATTCCTATTCCTTTGAATTTGTCTGCTCCTCCGGCTGCATCAATCAGTTTGATCATTTCATCATATAAATCCTGTATATAAAGATTTACATCGGTATGTGTACCGGTTTTAATAGCACTTTTCGAGATAACATTTCCGCGTGCATCGACAACTCCGAAAACAGTGTTGGTGCCTCCCATATCCATGCCAATAACATAAGGTTTTTCCATAAAATATTTTTTTAAGTGTTGTATTGTGAAAAAACAGGGATTTGAATATGTATCAAATCCCCGGTTGAGTTTTGTTTAGTTGTTATTCTACAGGTATATCTTTGTTCACGTTTTTGCAACCAATCAAAGCATACCACAGCATGTAAGCCAAGCCTGCAATGATTACAAGATAACTGGCCTGATAAGTTGAAATATCGGCAATCCAGTTTTGAATCAATGGCAGAATACCACCTCCAACTACCATCATCATAAAAATACCTGACGCGGCAGCAGTATACTTACCTAAGCCTTCTACAGCCAGATTGAAGATGCCTCCCCACATGATAGATGTACATAAACCGCATAATACAAGGAGAAGCGCCGTTAAAGGTACCTGTACCAGGCTAAATGATGATCCTGTAAATACAGGCATTGATGTGGTTATTTCGCGAGGTAACAGAATGGCAATTGTAACAAGTAATATACCGGTTGCCGAAACAGAAGTTAACATAGCCTTGCTTGATACTTTTCCTCCAATAATACCTCCGATAAACCGACCTATAAGCATTAAAAACCAATAAGTACCAGCCACAAAGCCTGCAATTCCGGCTGCAACATCCGGATTTAAACCAGCTCCTTTATCGCTAATGTCAGCTAAATAAAAGTTTAAAGTGCCGGGGATTCCTATTTCGACGCCCACGTAAATAAAAATACCAATAGCTCCTAAAATGAAGTGGCGGAAATTCCAGGGTGAGTGTTTGAAAGAAGAAGCATTTCCTCCTTTTTTTGCACTTTCGGGATCGGAAATTGGAATGAAAGTCAGGATGAGAAATGCAGCTGCAAAAACTCCTAATGCAATGAAAAGTACCGGGTTGATGTTTGTAATTGTAATTTCGCCTGAAACGATGCGTTCCTTTGTAATGTCTCCGATTAAAGCACCAACAAACATAGGAGTCAGTGTGCCAGCCAAAGAGTTAAATGAACCTCCAATTTGAAGTAACATGTTTCCTTTGTTACCTCCACCGCCAAGCAAATTCAACATTGGGTTTACAACAGTGTTGAGCATACAAACTGAGAAGCCGGCAACAAATGCGCCTGCTAAATAAACAAAAAAGTTGGCCGGCAGAGAGAATAATTCTGAGTTTACTCCAACACGTCCGGAGAGAAATTGTATGAAGATCCCCAAAAACCCAATTGCAATTGCCAAAAGAGCTGTTTTTTTGTATCCAATTTTACTTAGGAGCTTTCCGGCCGGAATTCCCATAAATAAATAAGCAAGAAAGTTCATCATGTTTCCCAACATGCCTAAGAAATTGGACCCTTCAAAGGTGGGTTGATTTTTCCAGATTACTCCGATTGGTGCTGCAAGATTAGTCACAAACGAAATCATTGCAAAAAGAAAAATCATTGTGATAATTGCAACGATGTTTCCATTCTTTTTTTGTGTGTTCATGAAATTAAAAATGATTAAAGTGTTAGTATTGTGATTATTAGTTTTTGTTCGTGTCAATTTGACGATAAAAGTACAATTTTATTTTTATTTTAAAGAATTTTTTGCAAAAAACTAACCATTCGGGTATATAAATGCCTCCGCGTTTGTTTGCCAAGAATGCTATGATTTTTGTCAGTGTAAATTTGCATTTCAAATTGTTTATCGGCTTCTACAAGTTTGTCGATGTAGAGCATTGTGTTTTGAACATGCACATTGTCGTCGGCCGATCCGTGAACAATTAAAAGCTTGCCGTTCAGCTTTTCTGCCATTCCAAGGGCTGATGTTTTATCGTATCCATCAAAGTTTTCTTGTGGCCGGCGCATAAATCGTTCGGTATAAGCAGTGTTGTAAAGTCGCCAATCGGTAACCGGAGCCACAGCAATTCCTGCTTTGAAAATACTTTCGCCTGAACTCATCGACCATAATGTAAGTGAGCCCCCAAAACTCCACCCCCAAATTCCTATTCTTTCCTTGTCGATATAGCTTTGTTTTCCAAGATATTTTGCTGTTTCAATCTGGTCTTTGGCTTCGAGTTTTCCAAGCTGTTTATAGGTGCATTTTCTGAATTCAGCACCGCGGGCACCGGTTCCTCTACCATCCACACACACTACAATGTAGCCTTGTGTACTCAGGTAATACTCCCAACCAATGTCCCATTTGTCAAGCGCTTCCTGCGAGTCGGGACCTCCATATTGTACCTGCAATACAGGATATTTTTTGTCGCCAGAAAAATCTTTTGGTTTTAATATCCAGCCATTTAGTTTGATATTGTCGGAAGTGTTGAAGCTGAAAAATTCTTTTTTAGGCAGCTGAAGTGCATCAAAGTCTTTTTGCAGTTTCGAATTGCTTTCGATAACTCTGATTTGCACTCCTTTGGGGTTGTAAAGAATTGTTTTTTCAGGAGCATCGATACTCGAAAATACATCTAAATAATAGCTATAGGTGGAGTTAAAGCTGGCATCGTGTGTGCCTTTGCCGTTTGTGAGTCTTGTTTTCTTTGCTTTGGCATCGATGGCATAAATGTCTCTTTGCATGGGCGACACTTCGGCTGATTGAAAGTAAAGTATTTGCTTTGTGTGATCGTAGCCGTAAAAATCAGTAACGTCCCAGGGTCCTTTGGTGATTTGTTTGTAAATGCTTCCGTTAATTCTGTATTGATAAATATGGCGGAAACCATCCTGTTCGCTTACACCAAAGAAAAATTGATTGTCGGGTGTGAAATGTATATAATCAATATTTTGATAATCAATATAGTATTTGTCCTCTTGCCTTAGAACAAGTTTTGTTAGGGTCGATTTAGGATTTGCCATAAGCATGTCAAGGCGATTCTGATTGCGGTTGAGTTTGAAGATTGCAAGTTGGTCAGCCGTATTTGTCCACCGAATGCGGGGGATATAATAATCCTGATCGCTTTCGGACAACTGCATGAACTTAGTCGTTTTGTTAAAGTCATCGTAAACGCAAACGCTTACTTTAGCATTGTTTTCGCCGGCTTTAGGATACTTGAATTTTAAAAATGAAGGGTACAAATTGAGGTCGGTATCTATTTGTGATTCATTTTTAAACAACTGGAACGAGAATTCGGGAATTTCAGTTTCGTTGAATTTGAGAAAAGCAAGTAATTTACTGTCGGGACTCCATGCAAAATGACGGGTAGCCTGAAACTCTTCTTCGTAAACCCAGTCGGGTGTACCGTTAATTATTTTACCGGTTTCGCCATCTTTTGTTATCGCAATTTCGGTATTAAAGTCGAGTTTCTTCATGTATAGGTTATTGTTGCGAGCAAAGGCAATGTAGCGACTGTCGGGTGAAAAGAGCGGGACTTCCTGAGCTCCGTTTTCCGAAAGAGGCTGAAGTTCTTTGCGTTTTATGTCGTACACGTAATAGTCGGCAGTAAAAGTGCGTCGGTATCTGAAATTTATATTTGTGTACACAAGAATTTTCAATTCATTGGGGCTAAAAACGTATCCGGAGATGTTTTTTATCGGACAGTTCTTGATTTGATATATACTAAACAGTGTATCAACAGTATTGCCTGTTTTGTAGTTGTACTTTACAATCGAATTATCGTTTACTTTTGTAGTAAAGTGCTCCCCATCGGCCATCGAAATAGCTTTTTCTGATCGGGCTGATTTGAATTTTCCATCCGTAATATCATAAAGTAGATGAGCAAACGAAAATTGTGCAAGCAGTGTTAAAACAAAAATGAATATGAAACGTTTCATTATAAAAAGTGTTTATTAAATTTGTTACAAGTACTAACAGCAAAATACAAAGTTTATTTTTACCTATAGCGTTATATTTTGCCTTTTATTTATACAAAAATAGTTCAATTTATTCTTTTTGCTTGTCGAACGGTCGAAAGTTTTTATTCCATTAACATTATTCTTCGATGCTTAAATTATTAACGGTAAATTTATAATAATATGGGACTTATTAAAGATTTCTTTTTTGCATCTCCTCGCAACGAGGATATTGGGTTGTGCCTGAGTGGTGGTGGAGCTTTAGGATTTGCTCATATAGGCGTGTTACAGTCGCTCGAGGACCATGGTATTTACCCTGATCAGCTTGTAGGTTCCAGCATGGGAGCAATTGTAGGTGTGCTTTATGCAGCAGGATATTCTCCTTCTGAAATGCTGCAAATGATTAAAGACGATAAGCTTTATAAAGTGACTAAATTGATGACATTCAGGCCTGCATTTCTGAAGTCAGGGCTGTCAAATCACTCTATTTTGCGTTCGTTGATAAAAGAACTTATTCCACACAACAGCTTTGACCAGCTCAAGAAAGGGATGCATGTTGCGGTTGTTAATTTATCTACGGCTGAATGGGAAATCATTAGCCGGGGAGATGAACTTGACAAATGGGTGGCTGCTTCGGCAAGTATTCCGGGCGTTTTTGAATCTATCAAACACAACGATACTTACTATGTGGATGGTGGTTTACTTAACAATGTTCCAGCTCAGGGGCTTGAAGAATTTTGTCAGACAATAATAGGCGTAGATGTTATTCCACACATTCCGCCGGTTGAACTCAATAAGCCTATTGATACGCTTGCTTCATCGGTGAGGGCTATGCAACATCAAAATTCACGCGAAGGTCGTGAGCTTTGTCGGTTCCTTATCGAACCTCGCGCCATAGAGAAATACCACGAGTTCAGCTTTGAGGCTTTTCAGGATATTTATCAATACGGTTACAGCGCAACAACAAAATATATAGTTGAAAATCCTGAAATGATGCGCCTGAAGAAAAGCTAAATGTCAGCTGGTAAGCTGATAATAAATGTAGTACCCTCATTTTTGCGGGTGGTGAAATTGATTGTGCCGCCCGTTATCTCTATTATGTTCTTCGTTATTGTAAGTCCAAGTCCCATGCCTGTGCTTTTGGTGGTGAAGTTTGGCGTGAAAAGTTTGTCGATAAATTCATCGGCTATCCCCATTCCGTTGTCTTCTATCTCAATTACTGCTTCTTTATCGGTTTTACGTATTCTTACTTTTATCAATCCGGCTTTATCCGAGGTTATCGACTGAATTGCATTTTTAAGCAGGTTGTTGAAAACCTGGGTCAGTTGTTCGGGGTCGGCTAAAACAGTAATGTCTTTGGATTCACCTTCGAAACTGATTTGAACTTGCTCATTGTTGTGCTTGAACAGCTGAACTACCGAATAGAGCTTTGCAGCCACATCCACTTTCGTAAAATGCGCTTCGGGGATACGGGCGAAATTTGAAAATGTTCCTGCGATCCGCGATAAATTGTCGATTTGTTCAATCAGCGTAAGCGTCGATTTTTCAAAATATTCATCAAATCCTTCGCTGCCAATTTTTTTTGTTCGTTGCAATTGCTGAATGGTGAGCTTCATTGGCGTGAGGGGGTTGTTGATTTCGTGTGCTATTTGGCGCGCCATTGTTTTCCATGCTTTTTCTCTTTCGGACTGAGCGAGTAGTTTTGCACTTTTCTCCAGTTCGTCTATCGTGCGGTTGTATTGCGCCACAAGTTGTCCGATTTCATCATTGAGCTGATAATCAATTTTTTCGTTGCGATGTCCAAACCTCATTTTTTTCAGCTTATTTTCTATCATTTTCAATGGTGCCGACAGCTGTTTCCCGATAAAAATGCTCAGGAAAATGGCAAAAACAATAATAATTAGATAAATGTGAATGATGACAGATAGAAACTCTTCAATTTCTTTGCGGGTTTCTTCCTGGCTAAGAAACTGAGGAACTGCAATATATCCCAGTTGTAAGTAATCGCCGTTGTAGAAATCGGTATAACCACTCAGGTATTTTAATTCTCCAATGTGTTCGTCCTGATTAATGTTGGTATTGCCACTAAAAAAAGGAGTTGGCGATATTTGTCTGCTTATCAGGTTCTTGTTGAAAATGAGTGGCTGCGAACTTCCAATCAGTTTACCATTATTATCGTACACATGGATGTCGGTTTGGTACATATAGGAAAGCTCCTGAAGATCGAAGTTAAGACCTTGCGGGCTTACAGTAGATAAATCCTGACTCCAGTAATACATATCCTGTAAGGCTTTCTGTATGTAGTTCTTTTTGTTCTCGATGTTTGATATCTGTTCATCTTCGTATTTTTTCTGTATAAAGTTGACCGATACATAGAAAATACCTAAAAAGCTTATTATTAATAATATGATGAATGCATACTGAAATTTTGTTGTCAGCCCGATATGGAACTTTGATTTTGTTCGGCGTCGATTATAAAGCCAGATGATGACTATGCTCAGGCAATAGAAGATAAGGAATGAATAAGTGAAATAGAGAACATAGCTGGCGAGTGTGTTCGAGTTTAGTTTGGTTATTACTATGTGATTGGCTTTGTCGGGCTGATAGATATAATACACTCTGTTTTGATAGGTGGTGCTGTAATAGTTGCTGTTTTTGGCAGGTATCCAGGCTGAATGATTTGGAAAAATAGCTTTCTCAGACGAATAAACAAGTTGCTGATTGTTGTATTTTGCCACTGCTATTTTGAGCAGGGACTGAATATCAGGAGCAGATGAAATAAGCAGGTTAGGGAAACTGTAGCTTTTGAAGTTTTTTCGGGGATAAAACTCCATATAAAGGTTCAGCGAATCTTTTTCGATACTTACAGTGGGGAAAATACCTAAATAAGACATCAGGTTCAACGATGAAGGTACAGCGTAAAAATGAGTGTTTTTTATTCTTGTGGCTTCGCTCACGATAAAGTCGTTGTACTGGTCGGATAAGGATGAGTTCCTGTATGCCACCGAAAGACGCATTTCATATTTATTCCAAAAACCTCTCAGGTAGTTTTCGTTGATGTATTTATTGATTTTAAGTGCAGAATCAGAGCTTGTGGACAGGTTTTTGAGTAATCTGTCGCTCGAAATCTGGCCGTCAAGTTCTTCGAGCAGAATATCGGCCATACGATCATTTTCCGAACTGCCGTTAATGTAAATATTTTCTGCCAAAATACGGTATTTGTCTTTGTCTTTTTCCTCGCCAATAAGGTATGCGTTGATGATAAAAAAAGAAACATACACAAAAATCCAGAGAAAAGAAAAAGCATAAATACTTGTCCGTCTTTTGAGAATGTAGGTTATATAAAACACTACAAAAATAATGACAATAGAAATTATTATTTGAAATGCAGTTGTTACTCCGAAAATAAAGAGTGTAATTCCGGTGAAGATCACAAGCGATATGTCAATGATAATTGCTTTATTTAAAAGATGTTGTGATCTTAGCCAATTGTGCGATTTGTAAAAAAGCAAGGCTAAACCTATGCCCCAAATGAAAATAAGTAAATGAAGTACAATGGACAAAATCGACAGATGATTGAACTGAAGTATAGATAGTTGTATGCTCGAATGGTACACAAGACTGCTTAGAAAGTAAAAAACGATAAGAAAGTAAACAACGAGGAGCGTTTGAAGCAGAATGGCTTTCGTAAGCTGACGACCACTACCAATGTTGGTGCGGAAAAAAAACAAATAGTTGGCTGCCAGCAAAAAAAGAGTGGTAAAAACCAGATGGCCGATGGTAGCCAACAGCGGATTGGATGAATATTCGAAGGATGAAAATAGCTTGTTCCAATAAAGCAAGTCCGGAAAACTTAACGAAAGGCTAAGTCCGACTGCAATGCCGGCAAGAAGGGTTGCTATACTGAATTTTTTTAAACTCAGGGTGTTGACGCCCCAAAAAACAGTGCAGTTGGCATATAGAAACAGGAATAAGAGTACAGCTATAGTGATGAAAATGAAACCGGTAAAGCCCCAAAATTCGTTGTATATTTGTGTGTCGGCATTCGAAAGTGAAAATAAATAGTTGTTTTGTGCGTCCGAAACAGCGTATTTGTCATTCTTGTTTCCTTCTACAATTTCTACTCTTTTGTCCAGATGAAATCCTTTACTGTAACTGTTAATCAGGTCTTTGTTTTCGTATGGATAATTGTATTTCAACAGGATAACAGCCATTAAAACTTTTGAGTCTGTTGTTTCCGATTTTACGATACAATGTGCATTGCTCAGTTTGTTGTAGTGCCATCTAATGCTGTCGGAAGTAGTAATTTCGGTGGGCTCAATGTGATTATCGGACCAGAATATAAGTTCATCTTTTTCGAAGACAAAATAATAGATGTCGTTTTTTGCAAAATTATAATTGCTTAGCGAATCAACAGAGTTGTAATTAATGATCCGGGTAAGGTGGTTAAGCGTCTGGTCTGCTGCTTTTTCTTTTTTGGCAAGTTCGGCAGTGAATGAGCTAATGTTTAAACTTTGTTTTGGCGAACGATCGTAAAAAAAATTGCATAACAATCCAAGTAACAGACTTGCAATAAAAGCATAAGTTAAATACTGGTATGTTTTTGAAATTTTCATTCGTTCTGAAACTATTAATTATTCGATGTTGTAATGTACGTCATCATTCATGATGATAAGGTTCGCCTTTTAAAATTGTGAATGCTCTGTAAAGTTGTTCAACAAAAATAACACGTATCATCTGATGCGAAAATGTCATTGCCGAAAGCGAAATCAATCCATTGGCGCGGTTGTAAATCCGTTCCGAAAATCCATATGGACCACCCACTACAAAAATCATGCGTTTGTGCGAAGCCAGTATTTTTTTTGATAAAAATTCGGAGAATGCCACAGACGTTAATTGTTTCCCTTTTTCATCCAGTAGTATAACTTCATCGGCAGCTTCCAACTGTTTAAGTATAAGGTCGGCTTCTTTCTCTTTTTGCTCGCTTTCCGAAATGTTTTTAGTGTTTTTCAGCTCCGGAATTGTAATTGTCTCAAAACTGATGTAGTGTTTTAATCTGTTCTGGTACTCTTCCTGCAACTGAATAAGACTTGAATGATTGGTTTTGCCAACGACTAAAAATGTTATTTTCATTAAAATCTAAAGTATTGTAGCTGTTTGGTTCACTATTTGTTATGTATAAAAATAAAAAAAACATTTGGCTGCAACCAATTTAATAATGTATTTTTGCAGCGCAATGATATAAATCAATGCAAATATGGCGTTTTTTAACGAGAAATCAGAGTGAAATCCGTGTTTTGCGACTATTATTTCAAAAATAAAGAGTTTTATTTTCTTTTTCTTTGAGCTAATATATAGATTAATAGTGAAATAACAATTATTTAAGACTTTTGATTTTCAAGATATTTTATGAAACACTTTTCTCATATAAAAGTGTTTGTAGTTAAATTCCAAGAAGTCTTTTTAAAGCAATAAACAATATGAAGTCAATAAAATTAGTTTTGTTAAGCTTTTTGATGCTGTGTGCATTGCCTCATGTAGTTGCTCAGTCGTCCGAAGTTTCGTCCGAAATCATCTCGGCCTTAGACAAAGGAGATGCGGCAAAGCTTTCTGCATATCTGAACGCCAACGTAGAGCTTGTGGTTGGAAACAAAAACGATGTTTTTAGCAAACAGCAAGCCACCGGAATTATTACCGATTTTTTCAGAACAAACAAAGTGAGCTCTTTTCAGTTGCTTCATAAGGAAAACAAAGAAGCAACAAGTTTTGCCATAGGCGAAATAAAAACAAATACAGGCAATTACCGTGTATATGTGCTCACCCGTAAATCGGGAAATCAAACTGTAATTCAACAACTCAGAATAGAAATTTCAAATGACTGATAACTTAGAACAACTTATTCCACTTTGGTTTGCCGAGGATATTGGCGATGGCGATCACACAACTCTTTCGTGCATTCCGGCTGATGCGATGGGAAAATCGCAGTTAATTATCAAAGAAAACGGAGTGCTTGCGGGCATTACCATTGCACGCGAAATTTTTAAAGCTTTTGATCCGGAACTTAAAATGACAGTTTTTATTCAGGATGGAACAGAAGTGAAAGTAGGTGATGTGGCTTTTGTTGTGGAAGGGAAAATACAATCCCTATTGCAAACAGAGCGACTGATGCTGAACATAATGCAGCGTATGAGCGGTGTTGCTACGCGTACCCGCGAGTATGTGAAACTGCTCGAAGGTACTAAAACAAATGTGCTCGATACCCGCAAAACAACTCCGGGACTTCGTTTGCTCGAAAAAGAAGCTGTGAAAATTGGTGGTGGTGTTAATCATCGCATTGGCTTATACGACATGATCCTTTTGAAAGACAATCATGTGGATTTTGCAGGCGGCATTGATAAGGCCATTCAGCGTGCCAAAGCTTATTTGCAGAGCAAAGGGAAAGATCTTAAAATTGAAATCGAAGTACGTAATTTTGATGAACTTTCGCAGGTAATGTCCATTGGAGGAGTCGATCGCATTATGCTCGATAATTTTTCGGTTGAAAATACGCGTAAAGCGGTTGAAATAATTAACGGAAAGTATGAAACCGAATCATCAGGAGGAATCACTTTCGAAACATTGCGGCAATATGCGGAATGTGGCGTAGATTATATTTCGGTAGGCGCACTAACACATTCGGTTAAAAGCCTTGATATGAGTTTTAAAGCTATTTAACAGGATGATATTACAATCTAAAAAAGCGATAGCATCAGGATTGATGTTATCGCTTTTTTAGTTTTATGGCATTTCGCGGCTAAGGCTCAATCTTCCTCGAGCACCATGTACTCGTCGATAATTCGTCTTACCTGTTGCGGAGTGACACGTCCGTACACTTTTTCACCAATTGTAACCACTGGCGATAAACCACAAGCGCCTACGCAACGGATGCAACTCAGACTAAAAATCCCATCGTTAGTTGTTTCGCCTACTTTAATGTTTAATCTGCGTTTAAATTCCTCCAAAACAAGTTCTCCGCCCCGTACGTAACAAGCTGTACCAAGGCATACTGAGATTTGGTATTTCCCCTTGGGAAGCATGCTGAAAAAGGAGTAAAAAGTAACCACTCCATACACTTTCGACACCGGAATTTGTAATTCTTTTGCTACAGCTGATTGCACTTCGGGTGGTAAATATCCCAATTCATGCTGCAACTCATGTAAAACATTGATCAGTTCATGTGCATCGTTTCTGAAACGTTTACAAGCGCTTTTAATAAGTACTTCAGCGGGTTCAGTTAATTGTATTGTTGCCATAATTGCTGTGTTTTTTTTCGAAATTTTTATCCCAATTTGAAAATGAAGGTGTTCATTTTATTTCTTTCCGTTCTTTCTGTCAAAATAAACTGTATGCAACAGCTTGTGTGCTTTTTCACTCATAGGTTTTCCGAGAAACTCATCATAGAGTTGGATAATATATGGGTTTTCGTGCGATTTTCGTATTGTTTTCAGTTCGTCCTCACGATACAGCGCTTGTTGACGTTGAAGCAATATTTCCGAATGGCCATGATGATATGGTTGACCGCCTCCACCAATGCAGCCACCGGGACAGGACATGATTTCGATGGCGTGATAATGACTTTTTCCCGATTCAATTTCATTCAGCAATTTACGGGCATTGCCCAAACCATGTGCTATGCCAATGCGTACATCTACACCATCAAAATTAATCACTGCCTCGCGCAGGCCTTCCATGCCACGCAATTCGGAAAATTTAATACGTTCTAATGTTTTACCGGTCTGAATTTCGTAAGCCGTTCGTACGGCAGCTTCAATAACGCCACCGGTGGTGCCAAATAAAACACCAGCTCCCGTTGATGCTCCTAAAGGTGCATCAAATTCTTCTCCGGGCAGCGATTGTAAATCAATATTGCATAACTTGATAAGTCGCGATAGTTCCCTGGTGGTGAGCACAATGTCTACATCCGGATTCCCATCTACGAAAAATTCATCTCTGCCGCGTTCGTATTTTTTTGCAACACAGGGCATAATGGAAACGACTACCATGTTTTTTCGATCGATACCAAGTTTTTCGGCAAAATAAGATTTGGCTATGGATCCAAACATTTGCTGAGGCGAACGGGCTGTGGATGGAATGTCAATTAATTCGGGGAATTGATGTTCGAAGAATTTCACCCACGCGGGGCAACAGGAAGTAAGAATAGGAAGTTTCACCGATGTGTCTCCTTTGAGGTATGCGTTCAGTCGGCGTAGAAGTTCGGTTCCTTCCTCCATAATTGTAAGGTCGGCTGCAAAATCGGTATCGAAAACATAATTAAATCCCAAACGACGTAGTGCAGCAACCATTTCTCCAGTCACCAGCGATCCCGGTGCATATCCGAATTCTTCTCCCAAAGCGGCTCTCACTGCAGGAGCTGTCTGCACAACGACTGTTTTTTCCGGATCCGCGAGAGCCCGAATAACAGCTGCGGTTTCATCCACCTCAGTTAGTGCGCCTGTAGGACAAACAGCAAGACACTGACCACAAAAAGTGCATTCGGAATGCATTAAATCGTTTTGAAAAGCAGGAGCAACTACCGAATGAAAGCCGCGTTGCACAGCGCTCAAAACGCCTACTGTTTGCACTTCATTGCACATCATTTCGCATCGCCGGCACATGATGCACTTGTTCGGATCGCGTATAATAGAAGGAGAGTTATCCATTTTATAAGTAGATTGTTCTCCCTGACAATGAATGTCGCGAATGCCGAGCCGATGAGCCATGTGTTGTAGTTCGCAATCGCCCGATTTGGCACAGGTCAAACATTCAGCCGGATGATCGGAGAGGATAAGTTCCATTACCGTTCGTCGCGCATTGATCACCCGCATCGAATGGGTTTGAATGATACTGCCCTCGCTCACTTTGGTGCAACAGGCAGGAGCCAGGTTGCGTTGTCCGCTTATTTCTACAACACATATTCGGCAACCTCCGGGTTTATTTTCGATGTTCATGTCGTGTAACTTCATGTGACATAGAGTGGGTATGTCGATGCCTACTTTTTCGGCGGCTTCAAGTATTGTTGTCCCTTCGGTAACTGATACTGGCTTTTGGTCTATCGTAAGTTTTATCATGATAAGTTTTTTTGATAAAAATTGGATGAAAAACACTTTAGCAATGGATGAAATTATTGTTTTGGTTTTACTCCTATTTTATTCTACAAGTATGGCTTCATATTTACATTTTGAGAAACAAATGCCACATTTTATACATTTATCCTGGTCAATATTGTGAACTTTCCCTTTTTCTCCACTGATGGCTTCCACAGGACAATTGCGAAAGCAAAGCGTACACCCGGTACAATTATCGGTAAGTATTGAGAATGAAATCAGATCTTTACATTGTTT
>CAYMHE010000025.1:7943-11613 GCA_964390175.1 uncultured Paludibacter sp. | reverse complement strand
ACCCGGTACAATTATCGGTAAGTATTGAGAATGAAATCAGATCTTTACATTGTTTAGATGGGCATTTTTTCTGTTTTACATGTGCTTCGTATTCGCTGTAAAAATTGGCCATAGTGGATAGGATAGGGTTGGGAGAGGTTTGCCCGAGTCCGCAAAGCGAAGTGTCTTTTATTACATTCGACAATGACTTTAACCGAATTAAATCCTCCTCTGTTCCCAGACCTTGTGTTATTCTATCCAATATCTCGTGCAATCGTTTATTGCCTATCCTGCAAGGTGCACATTTTCCACACGATTCCTCCAATGTGAAGGTGAGGTAGAATTTTGCAATAGAAACCATGCAGTCGTCTTCGTCCAGCACTATCATTCCGCCCGATCCCATCATGGAACCTGCAGCAATCAGATTGTCGTAATCAATAGGAGTGTCCAGAAATTTTTCGCTCAAACATCCACCAGATGGGCCTCCTGTCTGCACTGCTTTAAATTTCTTGCCATCTTTTATACCTCCTCCAATATCATAAATAATTTCGCGCAGGGTAGTGCCCATTGGAACTTCAATCAGACCAACATTGTTGATTTTTCCTGCCAGTGCAAATACTTTTGTTCCTTTCGATTTCTCGGTGCCAATAGCACTGAACCATTCCGCTCCCTTGTTGATAATGACGGGAATATTGGCAAATGTTTCTACATTGTTTACGTTGGTAGGCTGCCCCAGATAGCCTTCGGTAGATGGAAATGGGGGTTTGAAAGTAGGCTCGCCTCTGCAACCTTCCATCGAGTGAATCAGCGCGGTTTCTTCGCCACAAACGAAAGCTCCGGCACCATAGCGGAGTTCAATTTCGAAATTAAAATCTGTACCTAAAATATTTTTACCAAGCAATCCTGTGTCGTCAGCTTGTTGTAGTGCTCTTTTTAAACGTTTGATGGCCAAAGGGTATTCGGCACGAATATAAACAAGTCCTTTGTCGGCGCCGATGCAATAACCGCAAATGGCCATGGCTTCGATTACAGAATGCGGATCACCTTCGAGGATGGAACGATCCATAAAAGCACCCGGATCTCCTTCGTCGGCATTGCATACTACATATTTTTGTATGCTGTTAGCTGATTTTGTAATTTCCCATTTCAGTCCGGTAGGGAAGCCTCCGCCTCCTCTGCCTCTTAAGCCCGATTTTTTTATTGTCCCGATCACTTCAGCGGGGCTTAGTTCGGTAAGACATTTGGCCAAAGCAGTATATCCATCGCGAGCAATGTATTCTTCAATATTGTCGGGGTCGATATTGCCGCAATTTCGTAATGCAATGCGATACTGACGTTTATAGAAGTCCATATCTTTGGCTTCGGTTACTCTTTTTTTTGTTTCGGGATGGATATAGAGTAATCTTTCCACCTTCTGCTTATTAATGATATGCTCCTGAATAATTTCAGCAGCATCGTTGGGCGAAACCTGGACGTAAAAAGTGTTGTCGGGTGATATTTTTACTAAAGGACCTTTTTCACAAAATCCAAAACAGCCGGTTGATACTACCTGAACTTCGTCGGACAGCCCCCGGACGATGAGTTCACGTTGCAGGTTTTTTCGTAGTTGCTCCGATTCCATCGAACGGCAGCCTATCCCTCCGCATACAAATATGTGATGATGAGTCATATCTTCAGGAGTTTAAAAAGTTAAATATCAGACTTTTGTTGAAGTTCGAAATAAAAATCTGCATCAAACCGTTTTGTAGCTGGCAGGTATAATGCCGTCAACGAGTTGGTGCTGAATTATGTATTTGTCGATGATTTCCTGTGCTTTAGCGCTGTTTACAAAGCCGAAAACCACCGGCTCTTCGCCAGCTAAAGTAATTTCGACTGTAGGTTCGGCATAGCAGTAACTCATGCAGCCTGTTTGGCACACAGTTGCTTTAATTTTTTGCCGCTCAAGTTCCTGTACAAAATAATCGTAGGTTGCTTTGGCGCCTGAGGCTATACCACAAGTGGCCATAGCCACCTTGATCACAATTGGTTGTTGCGATGAGGGTGCATCTTTTGGATTTGATGCCAGTGAAGATTGTTGCTTAAGCTTCTTTAGATCAGCAACTGATGAGAGTTTTTTCATAAAGTCGATGTTATTAAGTTATTAAATCATCCGACTGATTATGATACATTTAAACCGATTGGAAATAATATATCTGATTTATGCTGTAAAGATGCAAAATAATTTCCATTGATTAAAGAAATATTTCTTTAATTTTTCGAGTTTAACACAGTAAGTGCTTTTATTTTCCTGTTAATGATTAATTCATGGAATCGCTTCTGTCTTTTTTTGGGTACAACAAAAGCAAACGACTCATAGATATGAATCGTTTTTTTTTAGTTTTAAAAAAATACAGTTATTCTGAAATTACAAATTGCTTGTGCGAGAGTTTGTAAATGAGTGGTTTATTGCTTAATAAATTGGCAATTATTTTTTTGTCTTCGATACTTAAAAAGTCAACTAAATGATTTTCAACTTCAATGGCAGGCTTTTCTTTTGAAAATGTTAATGACAAATAACTGTTTCCCAGATGCTTGTTGAGCCAGTCGAGATCAATGTCTGCATTTTCAGTATTTTCAGAAATGAGCCATTGTTTAGCCGTGGGGATGTCGGTGAAAAGCAACATTGGCTGCCAATTGGTGGTATTATAAAACTGAATTGTAGATAAGCGTACCGGCTGAAGAACCGTATTGATAACAGCTACAACAGCTGAGCCATTCTCCATTTCGAAAATTTTTGTTTCTGTCAGGTTGTTTTTTGTTGTGTTAAACGTAATGAGTTGGTTGATTGAATCGTAGTGTTGTATGGAAACGTATTCGTTGAATTTATTTCTTACGCTGTCGCGGCGGTTTAGTTTGCTGTATTCCAGCATTTCAAAACGCTGTTGCTTCGATAGCGTGGGAACTATTTTGTCGGGCATCGACAGGAATAAATCTCCAACTTTTTGAGCATTTGCCGAAAATGAAATTGTGCAGAGAAAGGCAAAAAGAAGTGTTTTTGTAAGGATTATGTTGTTATTCATTTTTTTTCTTTTTTGTGATTCCGGTAATTATTTTCCAGTAATAATTCAGCATGTCGCCTACGCTTTCAAAATCTTCTTTATAAATCAAACCAAAACCCTGTGTTGATTTAGCTTCTTTTAGTTGCGCTCTATCAATGGTGTGGCTGTAGGCCTTGGCGCGAAGTTTTCCGGATTCTGTTAATAAATATTCCAGATCAAAGTCACCAATAAATTTACTTGCGTTGGTGGACGTGTTTACATTTTCGTTTCTGTAACCAAATTCGCCATTTAAAATAATTCGTTTGTTCTGATAATTTAGTTGTGCTTTTACTTCGTCGGTTTGTAATTCCGATTTTTGCCAATCAACGCCTAGCGAAAGGTTGTTTGTGTTTAAAGACTTTTGAATAAGGTTGTTAAGGTGTGCACTAAAGGTGGATACCGCGAATGATATCGTATTATTCAGACCGGCATTTCCTTTGTTGTCGGGAGTGTAAAACTTACTCAGAACCAACAGATAAGCTATTTGCCGATTCATCATTTCTTCGGTATTTATAATGCTTCGTACGCGTTGTTTCATGCTTTCGTCGCTCAGGGGCAAGTCAATTTCAAACTTAATCGTTGGTTTCATTAGATTTTCGGAGAGGTTGAGCACG
>CAYMHE010000025.1:0-7843 GCA_964390175.1 uncultured Paludibacter sp. | reverse complement strand
GTCAATTTCAAACTTAATCGTTGGTTTCATTAGATTTTCGGAGAGGTTGAGCACGCAGTTCACCGGAACGCTTCCGCGATTGGTGGATGAGCTTACATCTTCGAGTAAATCGCTCAGTGAAGCTGTCAATGGATAAATGGCTCTTATATCTACCTGAGCATCAAATGGATTTCCCGTCCACTGGATAGTACTTCCCTTATCAATTTTAAATTCTTTTCTGATCACCGTTTGCAGCGTGAACAAGTAGGAACCTGCATCAATAGCGTAAGTTCCATAAAGTTTCATGTCCGAAAAGCTATCGAACTGAACACGCAGGTTACCGCTACCTTTTCCTTTAATGGCATCGCCGCCTTTGGGATCAATGATGAGTTCTAATTCTGCATCAGGGGTAACATCAATTTTCATATCGACAACGACATTGAAATTACTGCCGTTTTTTTTTATATCAATCTCCTTCTCAGTTCTCGATCTTGTGTTGATATAGTTGATAAAACTATTGTCGGAAGCCGAAGAAGCGCCTCCCATTTGAATGTAACACTTTGTTTTTGGCTGCGATACGGCATTGATCGAAATAACAGCTTCTTTTGTGTCTCCCTGTATGTTTACTGTTCCTGTGGCGTAAGCCCGGCCGAAAAAATAATCATTGTCGCTCGAACGGGTATTCATCGCCAGTATTTTTTTACCATACACATCCACATTGTATTTCATGTTCTGAAACATTCCGCTGTGGGTAATTAATCCGGTCATATTGCCCTGATTTTTTTCCTCATCGTAGATTTTCATGTTTTTGATGGCAATTGTTTTCCGGGTCAGTCTCACCGTATCGTTAAAGAAATAAGTGGTGTTAAGCATTTTAATTGTTGCTTGTCCCTTGTCTACAAAGATATTTCCTTCAAAGCCAAGATTTTTGGTTCGGCCATACATCCGGAACTTACCATGTCCCAATCCCTTTACATTTTGCGCAACACTTTCGAAATAAGTATTTAAAAAATCAATAGCTATACCTTTTGTGTCGAAAGTTACATCAAGAGAATCGTTTTTTGGTACATATACACCTTTGGCAATGGCAATTTCTTTTTTGCTTTCATCATACATTTCGGCGCCTAATAAGATCTGTTTGTTTTCATTGTCCCAGGTAGAATTCACTTTTGTGTCGCCAATCAGTTTGTTATTGATCAATAATTTCTTTACATCCAGTTCAGCCAACAAAACAGGCTGTTTGAGCAAGCTTATCAATTCTGCTTTGCCTGTAACATGGCCTCCGAAACTAATTCCTTTCAGTTTCAGCACCTGCATTACATAATCCACATCTACATCTTTCATCGAAACTGTAACGCCATCGGTTAAGTTTTGTGACACTTTTCCGTCGATATGTATAAATTGTTCTTTGTTTTCGAACTTGAAATTATCAATGGCTATTGTTTTATCTGGGTTTAACGCTATTTTCGAAGCACGTATATCCCAAATCGAATCCGAAATAATTACCTGAGTCGGTAAAATATTCATTTTAACGGCTAGCTTATTGTCAATATTTCTGAATTTTGTTATTGTTTGAAATTCGCCGGCATTTGTTATTTTGCTTGAATTTTGCCATCCTAACTGAGTTGTGACAGAGTCCTTAGCTGCCGCGGCGAATAAATAGAGTCTTGTGGATCCTTTTTTGTCGGGCATCTGAGCACGTGTGGTCAGTTTTAGTTGTTGCTGTTGGTTTTCGATACTTAATGTAATGTTCTCGAACGATTGTTTTTTTGCCCTGAATTCGGCAAAATTGCCGGTTATATTTATTTTGTTCTGTCTTTCGTCTATCGACCCTTTGATCGTACTTGTTCCTTTCAACTGATAGGGGAGGTTCAGTACCTCCGAAATTTCGTCGGTATTTTCAATCGTTAAATCAATATCAATATGATTTTGAGTTTTTGAATATTTTTTGGTCGAAACAGATAATGCCGGTAAATAGTATTGTATAATCTTATTAATCGTGCTGCTAACATTGCTGTATTTAAAATTACCTGAGAACGAACCTTTAACATAATCAGAATTGATAAGGAAGTCGGTATTGTTTTCGGTTGTATTGCTTATAAATTCTATTTTGTTTACGTTCAGGGTTTTGTTTGCATTTGTAAGTTTTATGCTGTCGAAAACAATATTCCCGTTTATGTTGTCCGGGGAATTTCCAATCATGTTCGTCCTTCCCGAAAAGGAGAGCAGCGCCCCGGGATATGTTTTTATAACATGCAGTGCATGTGGATTTGCATCTTTCACATCCAGTTCGAAATCGAATACAGGTAATTTTTTTGTGAGGTCAATAACTCCCTTAAAATCTGCATTTATATTATCGTCGGTTAGTTTTATGGCGCCATCAAATCCTGTTCCATCGTATTTTCCATCCAGCGCAATGTCACGGTAAACGTATTGGTTGAAATCAATTTCGTTGACGATTGCTTTTACATTTCCCCGAACGACCGCACCTGTTTTTTTAATTCCATTGGTGTTGAAACTAAAGGATGCTTTCCCTAAATTTTTGTTTGATAACAGCCTCCCCAGTTCGAAGTTGTTTGATTTTACAGTCCCGTTGTATTTCAGATCTTTGAGCTTGTTTTCGAGCTGTACGAGTATGTCTGTGGAGATGCTTCCCAAATTTGTTTTCAGATTTCCATAGGCCACCAAATTGCTAAGAAAACCCGAAATATTTCCTTTGTAGATGACAGTTCCAAGTTGGTTCAGTTCTTTGGGAAGAACGAATGGCTTTTTAGTTAAGCCTGAAATAATGTCCTGTATATCCCGCTTGTCGGCTTTCAATTCGTTTACCTGACCATAAATAAAGGTTTCGTTGATATAAGGCAGACCGCTTAAATCAAGGTCGGCATTTAACGAAAGCGATTTGCCGTATTTGAGCTCCATCTTTTTAAAACGCAAACTTGAAATGCGCCCGGACACCTGTCCTTTCAGGGTTACACTTTTATTGATACCTTTAAATTCGGGAATAAATGCAGAAAAATCACCAAATGAAATGGACGAGTTGTTAATCGGTGCGTTCCATTTTACTTTTTCAACAAAATGTTTAAAGTCGGATAAACTATCATATTTCAGCTCAATATCAGTAAGATTAAGATGCGAAGCAGGGAGCAGTAGTTCGATAAACTGAATTTTGGCTCCTTTTGTTGAAGCCTGCATCTGTGTGGATAGTTTTTTAAGTGTAAATCCCGATTTTTCACGCATGCTCAGCGATTTTATCTCGGCGCTTAAAGTGTCCTTGCGCATCAGATGCAGGATGATGTCTGCATTGATGTTCGAAAGTCGGAGGCTGTCCGGGTTGATGATTGCTGCATTCCTGGTGGGTTTCCCGTTTTGTTTCGAGTAGCTAAAACGTGAATTTTTTATTTTCAGATGATCAATTTTATATGTAATTACAGATGAACTCTCTTTTTTCGGGGTTTTAAACGCTTTGATTACGAAATCAAGATTTGTATGCCCTGTAGTATCTACTTTCAGATTACCGTATAAATTTTTGAATTCGAGACCTGTAAATATTATTTTGCCGCTGAATATTGCCCTGAGGTTGAAATTGGCTTTCGTTTCATCTACATATATCAAAGTATCACGCTCCAGGTCCTGAACATACAAATCATTTAATTTTACTGAATTAAATAGTTTGTACTCAATTTTACCTACAGTGACTTTCGATTTTAATCTTGTGGAGAGTTCGTGCGTAACAGACTGAACAATAAAATTCTGTACCCTGTTATTGCTCAGTAGTATAGGAATTATTGCAAGAATCAATAGAGTACAAGCAACAAAGATTTTGAGTATTTTAGCCGTTTTTTTTATACCTTTGACCATTATTTTACAAAAGTAAAAAATAATTTGCGATTTTAATTATCGAAGATGGTTTAGAAAGCCTTTTTTTAGAAAAAAGCTTGTTAAAAACTATTCGGTTTTTCTTTGTATCAATTATCATTCCGTTTTTTTAATGAGTTCTATTATTATTTTGGGTATAGAGTCATCGTGCGACGATACATCTGCGGCTGTTTTAAAGGATGGCGTGTTGCTTTCGAATGTTACTGCCAACCAATCGGTACATGCTGCTTATGGTGGCGTGGTGCCTGAGTTGGCATCGCGAGCGCATCAACAAAATATTATTCCTGTTGTTCAGCAGGCGCTTCAAGATGCAGGCGTCAACAAAAGCGATCTTTCGGCTATCGCTTTTACCCGGGGGCCTGGTTTGCTGGGTTCGTTGCTTGTGGGCACCTCCTTTGCTAAAGGTTTTGCGCAGGCACTGGATGTGCCATTGATTGATGTGAATCATTTGCAGGCACATGTGATGGCGCATTTTATAAGTCAGGGAAAGGCTGGTGAAAAATTTCCCGCTTTTCCATTCCTTTGTCTTTTGGTTTCGGGAGGAAATTCTCAGATCATAAAAGTGGATGCCTATGATAAAATGGAAGTGATTGGCCAGACCATCGACGATGCTGCCGGCGAAGCCTTTGATAAATGTGCTAAGGTTATGGGATTGCCTTATCCGGGTGGTCCGTTCATCGATCGACTTGCCAAAACCGGCAATAAGGATGCTTTTGTTTTCAGCAAGCCACAGATTCCGGATTACAATTATAGTTTCAGTGGGTTGAAGACGTCTTTCTTGTATTTGCTGCGCGATAAAGAAAAGGAAAATCCAGTTTTTGTATCAGAAAATATAAATGACTTGTCGGCATCGCTGCAATATACGGTGGTGGAAGTGCTTATGAACAAACTTCGAAAGGCAGCAAAGGATTTGAATATAAAACATGTGGCATTGGCTGGTGGCGTGTCGGCCAATTCGGCTTTGCGCGAGGCTTTTCAGCTTCATGCCGCCAAATATGGTTGGGAGATTTATATTCCTCCTTTTGAATTTACAACTGATAATGCAGCGATGATAGCAATTACAGGTTATTTTAAATACCTGAACAACGATTTTTGTTCCTTGGATAAAGTCCCGTTTGCACGTGTAACAAACTTATTGTAAGTATTTACAAAAAATGAAAAGCAGATTTAAAATCCCCGAAAGTATTGAGCCTTACAGCGGAATTATCTATTTCGTTGTGTTGCTTATGCTGTCTCATTTTTTCTGGAAATTTACAGTAATAGGCAATGAAACAGAGACTGTTGTTACTTTTTTTGGAATGAATATATCTGCGCCTTTTAATTTTATGGCCGATCATGTGGCCAGGGTTACGGCATGGTTACTCGAAACAATGGGTTATGCCATAAGCCTGAGTGCCGATAATGTTGTACGACATGATAATAATGTGGCAGTACATGTGGTCTGGGCATGTACAGGTTTGAAACAAGCTTATATATTTGTTTGTATTATAGCTTTTTATCGTGGAACTTTAAAAAATAAACTTTGGTTTATTCCGCTGGGTCTGCTAGTGGTGTATTTGTTTAATATTTTCAGAATTGTTGCGATTACTGCCCTTATAAAAGAACACCCTGAATGGTTTTATATTTTACACGAACATGTATTTAAATATCTGTTTTACGTAATTATTTTTGGTATGTGGATTCTTTGGGAAGAAGTTGTTTCGAAAAAAACGGTTCAACCCCAAAACAACCAATAGGATTGAATACCGATTGTTTCCGGGTGATTTTTTCAATAGATTTTTGTTTGTTCACCTCTCAAAACTCTTAATCCGGCAGTTGCCAGAGCTTCCATTTCGTCTTCGCCGGGATAAACCACTAAATGAGCAAGGGGCGAAACCATTTTTTTTATTGTATTCACCACAAATTGACTATTGGCAATGCCGCCGGTAAGAATAACGGCATCTGCTTTTCCTTCGAGTACGGCAAGCATTGCTCCAATTTCTTTCCCCACGTTGTAGGCCATGGCTTCGAGTGCCAACCGGGCTTTTTCATCTCCTTCGGCAATGCGCTGAGTGATTATTTTCACGTCGCTTGTACCTAAATGTGCAATTAAACCTCCCTGGCCGACCAACATTTTCTGTAACTGGCTCTTGCTGTATTTCCCATCGAAACAGACTTTTATCAATTCTCCTGCATCTATAGTTCCTGAACGTTCGGGCGAGAAAGGTCCAAATCCATCCAGTGCCTGATTGGTGTCGATGACTTTGCCGTATTTGTGTGCAGCCACCGAAACACCTCCACCTAAATGAGCAATTACAAGGTTCAGCTTGTCGTAAGTAGTACCTACCGAAATGGCATATTTTCGGCCTATTGCTTTGTGGTTGAGAGCGTGAAAGGTGGAGCGGCGGGGAAATTGAGGATGTCCGCTTATGCGTGCAATATCGCTTAACTCGTCCACAGTGACCGGATCGGTAACGAAAGCCCTGCAATTGGGCACTTGACCGGCAATTTCGAAAGCAAGTGGTGCTCCAAGGTTACTGGCGTGCTGTCCGGCCATTTTCAAATCTTCTATCATCTGTTCGGTAACCTCGTAAACACCAGATTCAATCGGACGCATCAAACCACCTCTCCCAACTACTGCCGATAAATCGTTAAGGTCAAAATCGTCGTCGGCAAGGCGTTTTAAAATAATGCTTTTCCTGAAATTGTACTGGTCGAAAACGGTTTTAAAGCCAGCAAGATCGTCGTTGGAGTGACGAATGGTATGGAGACTCAGTAAGTTTTCATCATCGTAAACAGCTATTTTAGTCGATGTGGAGCCCGGATTGATGGATAGTATTTTATACATTGTGTTCGAATTTAAGGTATTGTGAAATCTATCAGATGTTTTCCTTTTTCTTATTGTTTGGTTCGGCCCGGATTTTTAGCGATAAAATCCTTCCAACCCGAATATTCATTTTCGCCTGTAGGCCGGCCGGCTTGCAGAAAATGGCAATAAGCAGCAGCAAGTCCATCGGTAGCATCGAGTTGAGGAAGCATATCCTCCGGTGAAATGTTCAGGTATCGTCGCAACATATCGGCCACCTGTTCTTTCGATGCCCGGCCATTTCCGGTGATGGCCATTTTAATTTTGAGTGGCGCATATTCGGTAATTGGTAAATCGCGGTATAATGCGGCAGACATTGCAACGCCTTGTGCGCGTCCGAGTTTCAGCATCGACTGAACGTTTTTTCCGAAAAAGGGGGCTTCAATGGCCATGCAGTCAGGATGAAACTCATCAATCAATGATAGGGTACGCGAAAAAATTTTTTGAAGTTTTATGTAGTGGTTGCTGTATTTTTTCAAATCAAGAATCCCCATGACCAACATTTCAACTTTATTCCCCGTCACTTTAATAATTCCATACCCCATAATGGTGGTTCCCGGGTCGATCCCCAGTATGATAGTTTCTTTTTCCATTTAGTCAATCAGCTCAAGAACTGTTGAGAAAAAACTTACTTCGCTTCCAAATGCAGCCGAGCAGCTGTTCTGAAACGACGAAGCATTTTCCTTGTGCCAGTTCAGTAGCGTTTGCATGTCGGCAATATGGAATTGTACCGAATAAGATGTGCCTTCATCGTCCTCGCTACCCACTATTTTTGTAATTTGTGGCTTGGCAAAATTTCCGGATGTAAGCATAAACGGGATATGTTGCTCTTTGATCCAAATGATCCAGTTCTCGTTTTCTTTCGTCGATACTTTATATGTTGTATTGAAAATTAGCATTTTGAATGTGTTTTTAGCGTTGTTTTATTGAATAAATATTGTTGTTGATTCAAAATTTATTTCTTTTGATAATTCTGATTTACAAAGCAAATTGGTTAAATAATTATTTTTGAAAATTCTAAGCAAATGTACATATATTTTCCAAAACTTCCTTATCTTTGCACCGCAAATTCAAAATCAAGTTTCGGGGGTTTAGCTCATCTGGCTAGAGCGCGACACTGGCAGTGTCGAGGTGACCGGT